>CAKVEH010000156.1 GCA_934728205.1 uncultured Helicobacteraceae bacterium | reverse complement strand
GCTCTCACCACACGCTATACCAAAAGATTCTCCAGAAATTCCAAATCTTAGCTTGCCACATTTGCAATCCACAGATTTTATCAACAAAGTGAAATTTTGTGAACTCTTAGAAAAGCAAAAATGCGCGACACTAGAGACACTTCAAGCGCAAAATATCCCTGTGGATAGCATCGAACTAGAATCTTTAGACGAAGCGAGTGTGGGTGGGCTTATAGCATATTTTGAGCTACTTACATCTGCGACAGGTTGTGCGTTGGAAATAAACACTTATGACCAGCCCGGCGTTGAGTTTGGTAAAAAGCGATTGAGGAAAATGTTTAAATAACGCGTGATTCTTAACGCAATAATTTACAACGCCACTACTTTTTGCTTCACTCTTTGGATTATCCAATCTGGTGTGCTTGCTCCTGCAGTGATTCCGCATATTTTTTTGTTTTTAAACCACGCATTTTGTAATTCTTTTTCATCTTCGACAAGGTAGCTATTTTTGCAGTTTTTCTTACAAATCATTAAAAGTTGTTTTGTATTTGAGGAATTTTTCCCACCCACGACTATCATTATATCCACTTCCTTGCTTAATGCATCTGCGGCATATTGATTCTCAAATGTCGCATTGCAAATAGTGTTAAAAACTCGCACTTCAGCCACACGCATAATAAGATAACTCGCAATTTGCCCAAAAATCTCTGGTTGTTTGGTTGTTTGCGAAATAAGTGCGATTTTCTTGCCTAAACGCAAATGACTAAGCTCCTCCATATTTGCCACCACTTTTACAGATGATTGAGAATCTTTTGTGTTTGATTTTGCATTCGCATAGCTTACCACGCCTTTGACCTCAGGGTGCTCCTCATCGCCAAACACGATAATATCATATCCCTTAGCACTCATTTCCTCGACTATCATTTGTGGTTTGCGCACAAATGGACAAGTAGCATCTATGACTTCAAATTTTTGCGATTGCAAACGCTCTAAATCCTTTTTGGGAATCCCGTGAGTGCGCACGATAAGTTGCCTACCCTTTTGGAAATTCTCTAAAGTCTCACTTGTATCAACATTGTAATCCATTTTCAAACGCGCTATTTCTTTTGCATTGTGTATAAGTGGTCCAAGTGTAATAGCATTTTTATGCTCTTCGGCAATTTTGATAGCGCGTTTCACGCCAAAGCAAAAACCATAATTTTGCGCCAATCTTACTTCCATAAATGTCCCCCTAAGCGTTGTGTATTGTAACGCTTGTAATTTTGCCTAAAAGCTCTAAAAAATTAGGAAATGAAGTGTCAATACACTGCGTATCTGTAATCTTTGCTCCACATAATAACGCACCAATAGCAAAGCTCATAGCGATTCTATGGTCTCCGTGAGAATCAATAGTGCCAGATTTGAGCTCACCGCCTTGCACGCTAAACCCATCTTCAAATTCCTCACATTCAATCCCCATAGCACGCAAGCCTTCAACCACACTTGCAATCCTATCAGATTCCTTCACGCGCAATTCTTTAGCATTGCAAACTTTGCTTTTCCCATTAGCACAAGCAAATGCAATAGCCAATGCGGGAATCTCATCAATAAGCCACGAGATATTTTCACTCACATTCACCGCCTTTAGCGGAGCATAGCGCACCTCTATATCGCCAATATCCTCGTAATGTGAGCTTTTGAGATGATAAGAAATCTTTGCCCCCATTTTTTCTAACACCTTATACGCCTCAATGCGCGTAGGATTAAGCAATATGTTTTCTATCACCACATAGGAATCTGGCACTATGCACGCAGCAAGTGCGAAATAAAATGCGCTAGAAGGGTCTGTAGGGATTGTGAGTGAAAAAGATTGTAGTTTGGCATTTTTAGGCAATGATTGGAATCGCAGTGTGTGTGATTGTGCATTTTGCGAGGTTGTGAAATTCACTCCCATAGCTTGCAATATACGCTCTGTATGGTCTCTGCTTAGAAGTGGTTCGCTAAAAGTATTTTGCGCGCCACTCTCTCCAGCAAAAAGTCCCGCGAGAATCATTGCGCTTTTTACTTGAGCCGATGAAATCTTACTCTCATAAGAGAAGTTTTGCAAATGTTTACCAATGATTGTAAGCGGAGCAAATGCACCACCCTCTCGTCCATAAATACTCGCACCAATACTGCTAAGTGGCTCAATAATGCGTTTCATAGGACGAGCATTAAGGTATGTATCACCACTTAGGACAAAATACCCCTTAATCCCTGATAAAAGCCCTGTATATAGTCGCATAGCAGTGCCAGCATTACCACAATTAAGAATATCACGGGGCTCTAAGATTCTCTCATCTATACAATCTGCGCTTTGCGGAATGAAAATAAAGCTATTTTGCGCAGTTTGTTTGACTTCTAAACCGAGTGATTGAGCGATTTTTAATGTATCAAGCGTGTCCTCACCAAGCAAATAATTTTGCACTTCACATTTACCATTGCTTAAAAGCGCAAACATAGCTGCGCGATGAGATATAGACTTGTCTGGGGCGATTGCGTCAAACGCACAATGAAATTTTTTACTCGTGCTTATACTTATATTTCGCATTTGATTCCAAAATCTTAAGTTTTAAGTTTGGCATCAAATTTTTGCTCTAAGAGTGCCAAAACCGCATTGGTGGAATCTACCAAATCTTTTTCTTCTAAAGTTTTTTGCATTGATTGCAAGACAAGACGAATGCTAAGTGCAATAACCCCCTTAGATTGAGCATAAACATCAACAGGATAAATATTTTGCAAATGCGGAATCTGTGCTAAAAGCACTGCCGTGCGGATTTTATGGAAAGGAATATCATCGCTAAGAAGCAAGGTCAAATCCCTCTGTGATTTTTGATATTTTGAAAAATCCTTAAAATGCGGGATTTTCGCATATTGCTCATCAAGTAATACCTCACACACAAAGCAATCCTCAATCTCTAAGCTTGGGTGCAGTTTGCCTACAAATCCTATGCACTCATCATTTTGAAAAATAAACGCACATTGATATGGGTGTAGTATATGCGGGAATTCTCCATCGCTCTTAAAGCCAAATTTGTTAAATAATTCATCTTTAAGTGGTGTTTGCAATGCGTTTTGCAAGCTAAACTCTCCAAC
>CAKVEH010000155.1 GCA_934728205.1 uncultured Helicobacteraceae bacterium | reverse complement strand
GCCTTTCGCCATACCAACCGCCATATCTGTGCTCCCCACACCTGTGGAAAACGCCCCAAGCGCACCATAAGTGCAAGTGTGAGAATCTGCGCCAATAACCAAATCGCCAATGGTTACAATGCCCTGCTCTGGCAAAAGGGCGTGCTCAACGCCCATATTCCCCACATCATAATAATGCGTGATGTCAAAGTCATTAGCAAAGCACCTGCATTGTGCGGATTGCGTGGCTGCCTTAATGTCCTTATTTGGCGCGAAATGGTCCATTACGAGTGAAATTTTTTCTTTATTAAAGACTTTTTCAAACTTCGCCTCTTTAAACGCATTGATTGCCACAGGCGTGGTAATGTCATTACCTAACACCATATCAAGCTCCGCCATTATAAGTTCGCCAGCCTCGACAAACTCTTTCCCTGCCCGATTAGCTAGGATTTTTTGCGACATTGTCATATCCATAATCGCCTCCTTAATGTTGTGTAGATTCTATACTTGTGTATTTTGTGCGTAGGTTGGCACTTGCACTTGTTGGAAATTATTGCTCGCTTTGCTTTGTTTGCCCTTAATGTCAGCTTGCGTGCTTTGTATGCCTTCTAGTGAGCGATTTATCGCGCTAATTAAGCCATTGATAGACGCGGCTATAATATCTGTATCAATGCCTGCGCCAAAGAACTTGCCACGACTTGTCTTAATCTGCACATACGAAATAGCTTGCGATGATGAGCCCTCTTTAAGTGAATGCTCACTATAATCTAAAATTTCAAACTCTAATCCCAATGCCTCGCGCAACGCATTCGCTACACAATCTAGTCGCCCATTACCACTTGCTTGTGTGTTATATGAAGTATTTTGATACCGCACATTGACATTTACGCTTAGCGCATTATCCACGCGCTTAAACTCATAATTAAGCATTTCCAATACGCCTTTAAGATTCACAAAATCGTGCTTAAAAACTTCACAAATCTCATCGGCTTGCAATTCTTTATGTGCGACATCTGAGATTCCCTTAATATGATATGAAAACTCCTCTCTAAAGGCTAGCGGCAACTCGATACCAAAGCGCGTATGCAAGACATACGCAATACCACCTTTGCCACTTTGAGAGTTTATACGAATGACATCACTCTCATATTCTCTCCCCACATCTTTAGGGTCAATAGGTAAATATGGCACACTCCAAGTATCTAAATTACGCTCTTTGTGGTATGCCATACCCTTAGCAATCGCATCTTGATGAGAGCCAGAAAATGCCGCAAAAACGAGCTTACCAACATAGGGTGCACGCTCATAGACTCGCATTTTTGTTACGCGCTCATACACATCACAAATCTTGGGTATGTCGGCAAAGTCAAGCCCACTATCTACCCCGTGCGAATACATATTCATCGCCAAAGTAATAATATCCACATTTCCTGTGCGCTCACCATTGCCAAATAGCGTGCCCTCAATCCTATCTGCTCCAGCCAAAAGCCCAAGCTCTGCATCAGCCACCGCGCAACCTCTGTCATTATGTGGGTGGAGTGAAATGAGAATCTGCTCTCTATTATCCAAATTACGCGACATAAACTCCACTTGTGAAGCATAAATATGTGGTAAGCTCATCTCCACAGTGGCTGGCAAGTTGATGATAAGTTTATTTTGCATTGTGGGTTTTAACACCGCACTTACAGCATTACATACTTCTAACGCATAATCAACCTCTGTGCCCGTGAAACTCTCAGGTGAATATTCAAAGCTAAAATTCCCCTGTGTGCCATTAGCACAATCACGCACAATATGCGCACCATCAATAGCAATCTTTTTGACTTCATCTTTGCTTTTTCTAAATACTTGCTCGCGCTGGGCATAAGAAGTAGAGTTATAAAAATGCACAATCGCGCTATTTGCGCCCTTTAGACTCTCAAAAGTTTTTTTGATGATATGCTCTCGCGCTTGGGTAAGCACTTGAATGCTCACATCTTGGGGAATAAGCTCGTTTTCGATAAGCGTGCGCACGAATCGATACTCCGTATCGCTTGCCGCTGGGAATCCTACTTCAATTTGTTTAAAACCCACACTCACGAGCAACTTGAAAAATTCGATTTTTTCTTCTAGGCTCATTGGTGTGATTAGGGCTTGATTCCCATCGCGTAAATCCACGCTACACCAAATAGGCGCACTTGTGATATACTCTTTTTTGCTCCATTGCAAACTCTCTTTAGGTGGCATAAAGTAGCCTCGTTGATATTTTTTAAAATTCATCATTTCTCCTAAACCACAAATGTGTTTGTTAAAATCTTTCGCTTAAAGCGCACATTATAGCTAAAATTTTTAATGTTCTATGCTTGGGCTTTTTATTTTACAAACCACATTACCCAACTTGTCTTGTTTGCAAAGCCAAATAAAGAAAGATTGGAGCACCAAGAATTGCGGTGATGATTCCAATAGGAATCTCAAATGCCTGCACACTGCGCGCGATAGTATCACAAAAGAGCAAAAATAGCCCGCCCAACGCGGTGCATAGCGGGAGGACAAGCACATTATTATAATCCCGCAGAGCAAGGCGGATAATATGTGGGATAATAAGTCCCACAAAGCCAATAAGCCCGCAAAAAGCCACGCTAAAGCTAACCGCTACACTAGAGACAATCAGCAAATTTCGCTTTAGCTTTGGCGCATCAATTCCAAGATTTCGCGCTTCCTCATCGCCACTTAGGATTATGTTAAGCCCATTGCGTTTGGCATAAAAATAACTCAAGCAAAAAATAAGCACAAAACATAGAATCTGAACCTTATACCACGCACTCAAACCCAAATAACCCATAAGCCAAGTAACGATTTTAAAGCTTGATTCCCCAATGATATACATAAATAGCGAGCTAATTGCGCCAAGAAGTGAGCTAATAGCAATGCCGATGATAAGAAGTGTGGTGATGTTTGCGTGGCGTTGCAGAGCGAAAATCACTAACGAGAATCCACAACAACACACAAAGCCCACCACCCCATAAAAAATATCATCTAACCCGATAAAATGCGCTAACACCGCGCCAAAAGTCGCAGCCGAAGCAATGCCAATGATATATGGGTCTGCGATTGGATTGGCAAAGATACTTTGCGTAACTGCGCCAGAG
>CAKVEH010000154.1 GCA_934728205.1 uncultured Helicobacteraceae bacterium | reverse complement strand
CCGCATAATCAAGCAAATTTTAAGCTTACATTAAGCCTAAAAGATTTAGAGCCGATTGAAAATTTTGAAAGCAAATTAAGAGAAATTTTTGGGTAAAATTTAACAAGTTTTTGGGATAAAATTTTGAATTTAATAAAAAATTAAAAAACAAGGTGAATTCAAGGTATAGCCTTGAATTTTAGGTAGATTAGACAAGCCACAAAAAAGAAAGGACAAAAATGAAAGCACAAGGTTTCGCACACAAATACGGGGATAATGTCGATACAGATGTTATTATCCCAGCGCGCTATTTAAATACTTCTTCGCACAGCGAGCTCGCAGCGCATTGTATGGAAGATATTGATAAAGATTTCATAAAGGCAGTCAAGCAAGGTGATGTGATGATTGGCGGGTGGAATTTTGGCTGCGGAAGTAGCCGCGAACACGCTCCCATAGCGATTAAAGCAAGTGGTATCTCTTGTATCATCGCAAAGAGTTTTGCTCGCATTTTTTACCGCAATGCCATTAACATAGGGCTTGCAATTATAGAATCTAAGGAGGCGGTAGAGGCAATCAATAAGGGCGATAAGGTGGAGATTGATTTTGAAAATGGCGTAATTGTAAATTTAGATTCTAAGCAGAGTTTTAAAACCGCGCCATTCCCGCCCTTTATCCAAGAAATCATAAACGCAAGCGGGTATCTTAATTGGATTAGCAAAAAGGATTAAAATGCAGGCAAATATCGCAGTGATTAAAGGTGATGGCATAGGGGTTGAAATCATTGATGGTGCGTTGCGTGTGCTAAAAAAGGTGGAGCAAAAATTTAGCCACAATTTTGCGTGTAAAGAAGTGCTAATGGGTGGTGCGGCAATCGATGCGCTAGGCGTGCCTTTGCCAAATGAAACCTTAGAAGTATGCAAACAAAGCAAAGCCGTGCTTTTTGGCGCGATAGGTGGGGAAAAATGGGATACACAGCCACCGCATAATCGCCCAGAATCTGGGCTACTACGCTTGCGAAAAGAGCTTGGGCTTTTTGCGAATTTGCGCCCTGCCACGCTTTTCCCGCAACTTGCAAATTCAAGCCCGCTAAAGAGCGAAATTCTCGCTAATGGCATTGATTTTATAATGGTGCGTGAGCTTATCGGTGGTATTTATTTTGGCGAGCATACGCGTTTTGAAGAAAAAGGCGAGCAAATTGCACAAGATACGCTTTTATACAGCGAGGCGCAAATCACACAAATTGCCAAAGTCGCCTTTGAGCTGGCAGATTCTCGAAATAAAAGACTCGTGTGTGTGGATAAGGCAAATGTTTTGGAATCTAGTCGGTTATGGCGCGAAGTGGTGCAGAGTGTAGCGAAAGCTTATCCTGCGGTAAAATTTGAATTTATGCTCGTGGATAATGCGGCTATGCAGCTTTGCAAAAACCCTGCGCAATTTGATGTCATTGTTACAGAAAATATGTTTGGCGACATTTTAAGCGATGAGGCAAGCGTTTTGACAGGCTCTTTAGGCGTGTTACCCTCTGCGTCATTAAGAGATGATAAGTTTGGACTTTATGAGCCAATTCACGGCTCAGCCCCAGACATAGCGGGCAAGGATTTAGCAAATCCTATCGGCACGATTCTTAGTCTTGCTATGCTTTTGGAGTTAAGTTTAGGGCTTGTAAATGAGGCAAAAGCGGTGCGGAGTGCGATAAATGCTGTGCTTGACAAGGGTTACCGCACGGCTGACATTATGAGCGAGGGTTGTGAGCAAGTGGGTTGTGCGAAGATGAGCGAACTTATTTGCGAGAGTGTATAGTTATTCTTCTACTTTATACATATTTTCTTTCATATACTCGGGGACTTTTCCCTCAAAGTTATTTCTATTAAAATGCACGCCTTGCGTTTTGGCTTCATCAATTAGTCCAAGTGAGCGGCGCATATTGAACACATTCCCACCTTGATGAGGCTCAAAGAGACAATTTGCAATAGCAAGCGCATACGCCCCCTTTTTCACACTATCTCTAGCAGAGTGAGGAAGTGTCATATATGAGATATTTTCTATCAAAGTTTCATCAAATTTCCAATGGTTGAACAAAAAGCCCAAAAATGACAGAGAATCTACCCCACAAAATTCCTCTTCTATCATTGAGATATTTTTAAAATTATGCTGCTTGAGTGCTTCTAAAAAGTCCTTATCCTTGCCTAGTGAGCGCAAAGAGTTAGAAAACAAAATCACACCAAGTCGAAGCAACATAGCAGATGGCACAAGCGTTTGAGAGAGTTTCCTATCCTCCTCGCCAAGCCATTCTGATATGAAATTTGCCTCTTTGGCGCAATTTGCCAAAAACTCATTAGTATCAAGCCCATAAGGCGAAACATCAGCCTTAAAGGTGCTTTTGAGTGAGTTTGCAAGCACGATATTTTTAATATTATTGATTCCAAGTAAAGAGACTACTTGTTGAATAGTAGAAATTTCGTATGAGAATCCATAATACGGCGAGTTTGCTAAACGCAATAATTCAGCCGTAACAAGTGGGTCTTCTTGAATGATTTTTACTACTCCATCGACACTTACATTTGCACCTGCACTATCGATGTATTCGCGCAGTTTTAAGACTGTGGCTGGAAGTGGAGGCAAAGTATCAATGGTTTTTAGCAATACTTCATTTTGCATTGCGCGCTCCTCTTTTCTTTGTAAAATGAGTGATTATAGCAAAAATTTTCTTGTGTAAAGTAATTTGTGATAGAAAATGTAAAATTTCCTCCCAATTCATTTCATTTCTCTCTTGTTTTTTATGTAAAATAAAAAAACTTATAGTGATACTAAGCACAAATAAAAATCCAAGCGTAAAAAAATGAGGCATAATGTTGGCAAATTCCGCGCCCATTTGATTAAGACTAATAAATCCTCTAATGCCGTGAAAGGCTGGGATTACATAGGCTAGCTCACGTAAGAAACTCGGCAATAGTTCGCTGGGCCAGATAAAGCCCATAATAAACACAAGTGGCATTGATGAGATAAATACTACCTGTGTAGGCAAACTTTCATCATTTAGACAACTTCCAAGTAAGGTCCCACACCCCGCACACGCAAAGATAAACACAAGCCCAAAACACCAAAAATCACTCGCACTTGCGTGAATGCTCACTCCAAAAAGCGGAAAAAGCACGCCAAAATACAGCAAAAACCACATAATATA
>CAKVEH010000153.1 GCA_934728205.1 uncultured Helicobacteraceae bacterium | reverse complement strand
ACTTATTAGTTCGTTTCCTATGATTGTTAGAATTTTAATAAAATAATCCTTGGTGTTCTTATCAATATCTTTGATAATTTCTTTTGCTTTAAGTTTTTTGTTGATTTGCCATAGTCTTTCTCGTAATGCCTTTTCAGCAGAATCTTGAGGGTAGAGTTTATCCCATTTTTGCATCCGAGCAAACTCCTCTTTATCGTAAGGCAAGTCATTTGGTATAAAGTAAGTTTCAATCATATACAAATAACTGCGCGCAATATACCCCTTAGAGTATGGCGCAGGATAAAATCTTTTATTTTTGGAATCCACAAATACCTTGCAGTTGCCGTATTGTGAAAATTGCAAATCTTGTGGTGCGTCAAAATACTCAAATGTGCTACGAGAGGTATTTATCTCACCAATGGCTGGGACGATATTAAGCACATCGCTTTCCATTTGGTTAAACAGCTGTGCGTCTTTGGAAGTGTTTTGTGTATCTTGGCAGTTCGCTCTGCCTTTTTTGCCCTTTTTGGAGACTTCACTCCAGCAAGAGAGATATTTGCCAAAGGCACTTGCAGGCACAATATGTTCAAATTCAATAATTTTAGACTTTTTGTTTGATTTTGTGCTTGGAGTGTATGCGCTAGATTCTATAATCTCAGGTGTTTTAAATCCACTCAAATCACTTTTTGGCTCAACTTTAAATGGGGCTTGGCAGTAAAAATCAAAGCGGTATTGTGTATTATAAAAATAAAACGCCCGCAACTCCTCTTTTGCTCTATCAAAGGTGCTTGATTCTAAGTGCAAGCCAACGCATAAAAAAAGTGCGGTTGTGTAAAATATGTGGTTTATTTTCATTATCCCTTCCTATCAAAGCTATCCATTACGCTAGCAGCTTCCATTAGTCGCTCTTTGTCGAAATGCGTGTAGATTCTGCTGGTATTAAGGCTAGCGTGTCCTAATGCTTCTTGAACAAGCACTAAATCGTGCTTTTTGGTATAAAGCATCGTGGCAAAAGTATGACGGAGCATATGTGCGCCCATTTTTTCTTTTTTAATCCCAGCAAAATGAAGAATCTCACTTAATACTTGATACACTCTTGCTTGGGTGAGCTTGCCACCCTTTGGGTTACAAAAGATGAGATTGTCCTCGATTTTGCTTTTCATCAAGCCTTCAATCTTTTGTTTTTTAATCATTACCACACGCATTTTATTCCCCTTGCCACGCACTTGGAAAAGCCAAATATCATCTTGGGGGATAAAGTCTTTAATTCGCAAATTAAGCACTTCGCTTACGCGCACACCTGTATAAACAATTATTTTGATGATAAGTTTATCGCGATTTATGCGTTCATAGGGCATTGGTGTTTCATTGATAGCCTGCAAAAAGGCTTCTAATTCATTTTCATCTAAATAAGTTGGGAGTTTTTGCCCGCTATTTTGGCGTTGTAAATATTTAATGGAAAGTGCAATATTAAAGACAAACGAACCCCCATTTTTTTCATCGTTATTATTTTTGTCGATAAATCCAAAGAATCCAAGCAATACAATGCGATAGTTTTTTTTGCTTGCATCGCTTAAGTTCGCGGTATGCACGCTAATAAAATCAATGAGAATCTCCTCATCAATTTGCTTGAGTGAAGTGAGGTTGAGTGCTGTGAGGTATTCATAGAGCTTGCTTAGTGGTGTTATAAAGATATTGATTCCTATAAGTCCGCTACCACGAGCCATTTTACAAATATTTATAAGTTCATTGAGGTTATTTGGCTTTTGCTTGAGGGCACTAAGGCAAGCAAGCAAACATTCTTTATCACGCACTTGATGATTTGAGAGTGTATTTAGCTTATAGCGGACAAATCTCCCCATCCATACTAGGAGATTCTCATTAAAACTCTCATAAGGCTCTAAGGTATGTCGCATTGTATTTCCCTAATCTTTAATTTGGCATAAGCATTATAGCGAATTGTGATTGTAGCATTTTTATGGGGATTTTATGAACCTACTCAAAGTCATTTGGCAGGCTTTTTGAAGCAATGGTATCGCTAATAGAGCTAAACTCACCTCTGCGGTAAGATTCACACGCTATTCGTCCTATCATAGCGGCATTATCTGCGCAAAATTCCAAATCTGCTAAAAGGAGTTTTTTCTCAAATTTTTCACAAAGATTGGTGATTTTAGTGCGCAAAAATGCGTTTGCACTCGCTCCACCCACAATAGCAAAATGCGAAAATACATCTGCTTTTTTGTCAAAATACTTTTCTAATTTATTAAGGAGGTGTTCGCACGCGGTATTTTGAAAGCTCGCACAAATTTTTGCTATGGTTTTGGAATCTAGCCTTGCCATCTTGCGCTTCTCTTGCTCTATCGTAAGTCTCACAGCATTTTTAAGCCCAGAGAAGCTAAAGGCTAATCGTTTATCGTGTAAAAGTGGGAGGGAAAATGCGAAAAGTGGCGCGTCTTGTGGGTGCTTGGTAGCATAAGATTCCACGATTGGACCACCGGGATAGCCCAAAGAGAGCATTTTGGCGACTTTATCAAAACTCTCTCCAAAGCTATCATCAAGACTACAAGCTATAAGTTTAATGTGCTCATAACTTTGAAACTCTAAAATTTGCGTATGTCCGCCAGAGACAAGTAGCACGGCAAGTCCGTTACCCACACAAATGTTGTTTTGATTGATAAAAAGTGAGTAAATATGCCCTTTTAGGTGATTGATATACATAACAGGCACATTAAGGCTTAGCGCGAGCGCGTTTGCCATACATACTCCTTCACTAAGTGTGATGCTTAACCCCGGTCGATTCGTAACGGCGATTGCCTTAATTGCACTAAAAGGATTTTTAGAATCTTGGTGTGATTTGTGTGTGTGAGTTTGTAAAAACTCCGCACACTTTGCAAGCAAATTTGGCAGGGCGAGCGCGTGCAGGCGTGAAGCAATTTCTGGCACTACGCCACCATATTGGCTATGATGAGAATCTTGAGAGACTTTATAATGCCACAAAAGTGTGCAATCATTCACACGCGTGAGTGCGAGCGAGCTATCATCACAGCTAGATTCTATGCTTAAAATCATTATCACGCCTTTTGTTGAAATTCGCGTCATTATAGCAAAGGCTCGTTAAATTCGGCTATAATTTAACATCGTTAATTTTGAGGGAGTGGCTAATGAGAATGCGAGCAGAATGGGAG
>CAKVEH010000152.1 GCA_934728205.1 uncultured Helicobacteraceae bacterium | reverse complement strand
GGCTGATGGCAAAATCATACCCAAAAAAACGAGCGTAAGCACAATGCTTGATTCCATAATCCACATATTGCCGTGCCAAAGCACTATGGCACTTGTAATAAGTCCTAACACAAAAAATCCTACAATGCCCGTTTTCAATGCCTTACGCTCGCTTTTAAATAATGGCGTAACGCTCGCACCAATAGTAAGCCCTAACGCCGCACCACCAAAACAAAAGCCATATTGCAATTCACTTAACCCAAAATGATTCTCAAAAATAAATGAACTCGAAGCAATAAAGCTAAACATAAATCCCATAGCAACAGCGTTGATTGCTGTGTAGAGCATAAAGTTGCGATTTTTTACAATCCCCAAAAACGAAAAACTTTCATAAATCTTGCCTTTGAGGCGATTTTCTAACGGGAGGCTTTCGTGGAAGAAAAACACGGCGATTAAAAGAGCTAAACCAATGCCAAGCAAAGCCACAAAGATTCCCCGCCAATGGGTAAATTCAAGCATTACGCCACCAAGCACGGGCGCACAAATTGGTGCAAGCCCGTGAATTGCTCCAAGCATTGCATAAAACTTCGCCAACTCCTCTCCTCTAAATAAATCCGCCACCACAGAACGAGAAATAACAACCCCGCCACTTGCGGCAATGCCTTGCAATAGCCTAAACACAATAAATGAACCAATATCCCAACTAAAAATGCACGCAATCGTGCTTAACACAAATAAAAAAAGTGAGATAAGAAGCACGCTCTTGCGCCCATACATATCGCTAAATGGACCCATCACAAGCTGACCAAGCCCCAATCCCAAAAGCGAACAAGTAATAGAGAGTTGCACATAAGTTTCACTTGAGTGAAAAAGCTCTTGAATCTTTGGCAAAGCAGGCAGATAAAAATCCGTAATAAAAGGACCAAAAGCACTTAAACAAGCAAGCACAATCAGCAAATACACCCGAGAATTGCGTCTAGTTTGGCTATCTTTAGCAGTAGGATTTTGTGTTGTGTTTGGCATCAGATTCCTTAGATTTGAGAGTGATGTTATTTTTGATAGAGGAGTAATTGTAACTTAATTAAATAAACTATAAACGCAACGCATCTGCAAAAATCACACCATCAATGCCAAGTTTTGCCAAAGATTCTATCTCATCTTCGCTCTTAATCACATAAAGCACTTTGCTATCAAACAAATAATTTTGGGCGACTTGTTGGAAAGTTTGCGCGCTATGACGCACGATAAGATAATGTGGCATAAAGCTCGCACTCAACACAAAATCACTCACACTCTCAACAAGCACTCCAAAGGCAATTTCATTACTCGCGCAATGCTTAAGAAGGCTAAAATCTCCATTATAAGGAAACCACACAACTTCATCATTCCTGCTTCGTGCGATTTGCTCTAATGATTCTACGCGCACAAATTTTTGATGCGCTATCTCGCTATGCCCAACTATCAACATACCCAATCCTTTAAATTTGTTTTTCAGGCAAAATTTTTGCCAGCACATTTACCACACGAAGCAATATGCTTGCATTAGGGGAGCTTGAGTGAATCTCATATTCTCCAAGATTATTATATCCACGCCAATGAATACTTCCGCCAAACTCCACGACTTCCCACGATTCTCGCATTTGAGATTGTATCATTTTTTTGAGTGCTAGGGCAAATTGCGGATTGTCAAAAATCACCACCGATTCTGTGTTGAGACTTACTGAGCGCGGGTCAAGATTAAAACTTCCAACCCAAGCAATGCGCTCATCAAACACAATAGTTTTGCTATGCAATGAAACATTAGTTTTTTTCAGTTTGCCACGCAAGCCACTGCGCTCCTTTTTCCCGTGATAGTGGTATTCATAGACTTTTACGCCATTTTTTACAAACTTTTTACGATATGATTCCCACGCTGAATGCACTACAAGCAAGTCTGTGGAAGCAAGTGAGTTGGTTAATATATATGTTTGCACGCCACGCTCTTTTAGAGAATCTATAAGGGCTAATGACTTTTTACCGGGCACAAGATAAGATACAGCGATATATACATCATTTTTTGTCGAGGCAAATATATCTTTTAGCGTGTCATAAATGGGATTGCTTTCTAATTCTTGCTCAATTTTTTGTGGTTTATCACCGATAAAAGTCGCACTCCCCCATAAAATTGGGAATTTTTTATCATTATAATCCTCTACAAATTCATTCACCAAATGATTATATTGTTCAAACTCTTTAGGATTCTCAAGTGTATCAATAGTTTTAGCTATGTCTTCTTCATATTTTTTCATACTTCGTTTAGACGGGAGTAAATACGCTGGAATCGAGCGTTCATACGCCCAATATTCATTGAAGTTTTCAACCGCCTTTTGCACCACAGGACCGATAAAAATCACATCTGTGTCTGTAAAGTTAATATCTGTGTTGCTATTAAAGTATTCATCAGCGATATTGCGCCCACCAATGACAAGCGCAATATCATCTACCACAAAAATTTTATTGTGCATTCGGCGTGAAATACGACTAAAGCCATATATCATTTCTGGGTATCGCAGAAATTTTGAGCGATTTTTATACGGGTTAAAAATCTTTACCTCGATATTAGGGTGAGAATCAAGCGCGATAATATCGCTAAAATCAGAATCTAGCCCATTATCATCAATCAAAAGTCGCACCTTTACTCCACGATTTGCCGCAAGCCAAAGCTCACGCATAAGCACCCTTGAAGAGAGTTCATCACGATAAATCGAGGATTGCAAAAGAATGCTTTTTTGTGCCATTTTTGCTAATGCTGAGCGGTGGATTAAAGCCTGCGAGCCATCTTGGATAAGCAATGCGCCACTTTTGCCGTTATTTTTTGTGATTTCCTCGCTATAAATTTTGCCAATATGCGTTTGAGATGGCTCAAAAGATTCTATTTTTAGGCTTGATTGGAGAGAATCTTTGTGGACATCGTTGAGATTGATTACCCCTTGAGCGCACCCGACAAACATAAAAAATGCTATAAAAATATTACTTAAACTTAGCATTAAGCGCATTTTGCACACAACCCCTTTGATAATTAAAATGCAAACATTATAGCTAAAATAATGTATCGATTTGTTTTGCTTCTTAATTCTTAAACTGCTATACAAGATAGCTTAGTAGATTCTCGCCTTGCGGGATAAAAAGCGGCTTTATCGCCTTATCA
>CAKVEH010000151.1 GCA_934728205.1 uncultured Helicobacteraceae bacterium | reverse complement strand
GCTTAGGGGCTGTGTGCTTGGTAGATTCTCAAAAGATTGCAAATCCATTCGTCCAAAGTCGCCATCTTCAAGGTAATGCACTTTGCTTGCAAGTCCAATGAGCGGTGCATCAGAGCTCGCAAAATACACGCCATTATCGCCTTTGGCAATGATAAGCGGTGAGCCTTTTTTAGCATAATAAATAGCGTTTTTATCAGCCTTTGTGATAAGCAAAATCGCATACGCTCCATTGAGCGATTGAATTGTTTTGCTAAAGGCTTCTGTGGGTGTGAGATTTTTGAGATTCTCCTCAAAAAGACGGACAACGACTTCAGTGTCCGTTTGGCTAATGAATTGATGCCCTTTAGATTCTAACTCTTTTTTAATGGTGGCATAATTTTCGATAATGCCATTATGCACTATTGAGCTAAACTCGGCAAAATGTGGGTGGGCATTGACTTCAGTTGGTTTGCCGTGTGTCGCCCAGCGCGTGTGCCCAATGGCAAGCCCAAACCCACTTGAGCTAAAATCTTTGCACTTTTGCTCTAAGTTTATGAGTTTGCCAACGGCTTTGAAGTTTTTGAGTTCATCATTTGCTAGCACAGCGATTCCCGCGCTATCATAGCCTCGATATTCTAATTCTTTTAGCCCATTTAAGAGAAATCCTCTTTTTTCATTATTGCCAATGTAGCCAACGATTCCACACATAC
The DNA here is from genome assembly GCA_934728205.1 of uncultured Helicobacteraceae bacterium. Classification (GTDB taxonomy): domain Bacteria; phylum Campylobacterota; class Campylobacteria; order Campylobacterales; family Helicobacteraceae; genus Helicobacter_F. Next base: position 2,523 of record CAKVEH010000151.1, on the reverse strand, counting down.
GCTTACTCCGTTTTACAAATTTTGCGCGATTTATTTTGGCAATTATAGCAGGCTTTAAAGAATGGAGTAAAGTTTGGCAAGTGAAATTGTAAAAAAGTATCACATTGTTATTGCATACGCAAAATCCTATATCAAATCCCATATAATCTCGTTCTTATAGGAAATCCATCAAGGATACAAAAAGCAAGATTTTCATCAAAAGTTTCTTTTACTATGCAAAAATATGGAATTTTTTGATTTTTCGCACAATACAAAAAAAAAAAAACGATTTTTGTGTTATAATTCGACCTTAATAAAAAATAAGGAGACACAACAATGTTTAAAACCGTTGCTTCAAAGATTCTCACGCTGGCTATTGGCATATTTGTCATTATGATTGGGATTGTGAGTGTGGTAAATTATCAACGAACTTCCCAAGAGATAACTGATGTGTATGGAGGGTTACAGCAGCTTGCGCTCAACTCTTCTTACACGACTATAAACATCACAATGGGCGTGGAATCCAAACAACATCTAAGCGAACTTGCCGACTTGCTTGCGAGTATAGATAAAAACGACCTTATTGCACAACGAAAGATTCTTGCAAGCCTTGCTAAATTTGTGCAATATGACGCGGCATTTATCGTGTATGAAAATGGCGATGGCAGAATGATTTCAGGTATGCCAAAAAGCGATATAAATCACTTATCAAGCTCCCCTGATGATGGCACATTTGATTTCCGCACGCGAGGATGGTATCAAGTGGTTAAAGACACACAGGAATTTTTCGTAACCGCACCTTATGAGTCAAAAGTTGCAGGAATGGAAACGACCATTTCTGCCACTGCGGCTATGCCATTTTTTCGTAATGGTAAGTTTGAAGGTGTGGTTGCAGTGGATATTGCGGTAGGTGGATTCCAAGATAGGTTTAAAAACTTTCGCCGTGAGGAGTTGCCAAGTTTGCAAGTCTTGCTTATGGATTCTAATGGTGAGGTGTTTTCCCACGAGGATTTAGAGAAACTTGGCAAGGATAAGTTAAAACCACTTGGTGATGCTATCGTATCTAAAATTAAGCAAAGCCCTGATGGCAAGTTTTACACAAACTTTATGGGAGAGAATAAAATCATATTTTATAGGCAAATGCCTTTTGGTTGGGTAATTGCTGCAGAAGCAAATGAATCTGACCTTACAAAGGCAATCAACGAAAATTTCATTGCTTCTAGCATTTTAGCACTCCTTTTATTAGGATTTGGCGGAGCGGGGCTGTTTTTTGCCATTAAATATTTCTTTAAACCACTTGGCACGATACAGCATAGTTTGCATAATTTTTTTGCATTTTTAAACTATGAGATAAACCAAGCACCAAAGCCACTTAAACTCACAAGCAAAGATGAATTTGGCATAATGGGCGGGGAGATTGATAAAAATATCATACGCACACAAGAAATTATTAAGCAAGATTCCGCGCTTGTGAGTGAAGTAACCCAAGTGGTAAATGAGGCAAAGCAAGGGCGATTTGGTAAGACTATCACGCTAAGTAGTCCAAACCCACAAACAAACTCTCTTAAAGATAGACTAAATGAGATGAGTAAGACTCTTTGTAATCTCGTGGGAGAAAGGCTTTCAATCGCCACACAAGCATTTGCCTCCTATTGCAAAAATGATTTTAGTCTGCGCATAGACAATCCTCAAGGAATCCAAAAGGACATAAATGAGCTTGGAGATTCTATTACAGATATGCTAAAGCACTCTGCAAGCTTTGCTAAAGAGTTAGAAACACAAAGCAATGAGTTGAAATCTTCTATGCAAACTCTTACCGAACATTCACAAAAGCAAGCCACCGCACTTGAGGAATCTGCCGCCGCTGTGGGACAGATAAGCTCTTCTATGCAAGTAGTGGGTGAGAAAACTGATGAATGCACACAACAAGCCCAAGATATAAGAAACATTGTAAGCGTGATACGAGAAATATCCGACCAGACAAATTTACTTGCCCTTAATGCAGCCATTGAGGCAGCAAGAGCGGGCGAGCACGGGCGAGGATTTGCCGTAGTGGCTGATGAAGTGCGCAAGCTCGCGGAGCGCACAGGGCATTCACTCGGTGAAATCGAAGCAAATATCAATATCCTTGTGCAATCTGTCAATGAAATGAGCGAATCTATACAAGAGCAAACAAGTGGCTTAAGCCAAATCAACGAGGCAATCGCACAACTAGAGAGTGCCACGCAAGAAAATGTCGAGGTAGTCCATAGCACAAACGAAATCGCCAAACGCGTAAATGACATAGCCGATGAAATCCTAGAAGATGTCAATAGCAAAAAGATTAGAGAATCTTAAGATTCTCTACATCAAGTCGGCAAATTAGTAAGCGAAATTTGCCCATTTTCCCCCTTAACTTCTTAATAACCAAACTTTATGCTACAATGCACGCCACTCCAAATACAACAAATCTAAAGGAGAAACAATGCGAAGTGATGTGATTAAAAAAGGCTATTTAAAAGCTCCAAACCGCTCTTTGTTGCGTGCTTGCGGGCTTAAAGATGA
>CAKVEH010000150.1 GCA_934728205.1 uncultured Helicobacteraceae bacterium | reverse complement strand
ATTAGCGATAAGCAGATTTTGGCGATTCAAGGTGAATGGGACAAAGACTTTGATTTGGATAACACTGCGATAAAAATCGCGCAAAAATTCGGTAGATTAAAGGAGATTAAAATGGAAAAAAGCAACATTTTGCATAAAGAGATTTTAGATGAAGTGATAAGGGATATAAATGCCAAATATGGGCAAGAGACGCTTGATTGCGAAACAATACAAAATCTCATTAAGCAATCAATGAATATTTGTAACAATGCTAGTTTGCGTGGCAGAAACAACGCAAACACACAAATTAAAGAAGAAATAGTAAAATTGCTAAACGACAAAACCGCTAAAAAGCAAGAGTAGGGGGGCATAATGTTTATCTATAAAATCACTATTTGCAATCTTTTTGCATATTATGGTGAAGTAAGTGTTGAATTTCAAAAGCAAAATGGCAAGAATCTTTATTGTATTTATGGCGATAATGGCTTTGCCAAAACGAGCTTTATCCGCTGTGCGAAGTTATTATTTCTAGGCACAGGCGGGGCGAGTGAAAATATCCCTGATGTCATTAAGCGATTTGCACCAAAAGAGGGCAATTACAAAAAATTTATCACAGGAAATAGCACAAATTGGAGTGGAATCTTAAATAAAAACGCACTAAATGAGGGCAGACAAGAATTTTTCATTCGATTTAGTGGCGAAATAGATGACAATAAATTCTGCATAGAGCGATTTTGGGAAGATGTGCAAGAAGCACAAATTAAAGAAAAATTGTTTTTAGAAATGAATGGCGAAACTTACGAAAACGATGAGGCACAGCAATTATTAAATGGTATTTTGCCCCAAATTTTGTGGAGTTTTTCTTTTTTGACGGCGAAGAGATTGAAAGCATTAGTGATAGTTTGCGCACAAAATTGCGTGAAAAAATCGTAGAGATTTTGCAGATTAGTCCGCTTGAAATTATTATAAAACAGATTCAAAAGTTGCGCGATGAGCTTATTTCAAACGAATCCAAAAATCAAACCCAAAGAGATAATTTAGAAGTCAAAAAGAAACAGCAAGAAACAAAAGAAACTGAGATTCAAGCTAAAAGCAATGCAATAAACAATGAGCAAACACAACTACAAGAAAACACACAAAAAATCAAAAATTTAGAGCGAAAGTTAGAACAAATTATCGCTGATAGTAGTGCGGAACTAAAACAGCTACAAAGAGAAAAAGATGAGACAGATAAAGATTTGCTTGATTCTAAACAATCTCTTATTACTAACATAAAATCCGTAGTTTTTACAAGCAATATTAACCTAATAGAAAAGCTACAAGAGGAAATAAGCAATATGGAATCTAATACCAATAAAAGCGACATAGAGGCATTAAAAAGGCTTATTCCAAGTATGCAAACAATCGCAGAGGAAAAAATCAAAGAAATTGCACAAGAGAGTGGCACAGCTCAAGCATTCCAAGATTTATTTAGCGATATTATGAGTGAAATGCCAAGCAATTTGGAATCTAAAATCGCCAAAGAATGCTCTAAAATCCCGCTAATTTATGTAAATGCCATTAGAGAAAATATCATAAGGGCTGAGTCTAGTAGTGTTAAGCAAGATATTGAAAATATCAAAAAACTAAAAGTTAGGCTAAATCAAATAAAAGCAGAAATATATGAACTTAATACCGATGAGAGAGCAAAAATAAAACAAGATGAAATTAACGATGAAATTGCAAAATGCAAGGAAAAACAAAAAGAACTAATGCCTATTTTAGAGGCAAATAAGAGCGAATTAGAACAACTAAAAATTGAAAGGGCAAATTTACAAAAAGAAATAAATAACTTAGAGCAAAGCATAAATACAGAGCGCATAGAGCATAAATTGCGTTTGCTTAATGTATTAAGCGAGAGTATGAATGCTTACAAAGATAAATTGATAGGCGTATTGCGTGATGAATTGCACGATAAAATTTTAGAAAAATACAAACAAATTATCCCAAATGACAACATAAAAGAGTTAGAGATAAACGATGAATTTGAGATTCGCCTAAAAGATAAATATGGTGAACCCATAATTGTAGAATCCCAAAGTAGCGGACAGAAACAAATTTTAGCTATTTGCATATTTTGGGCATTAAGCGAATTATCGAATTCTAAAATTTCACTAATCATAGATACGCCCTTAAGTCGCATTGATGCAAATAATCGCGCCAGAATTATTCAAAATTATTATAACAATGGCGGACAGGTTATAATCTTGCCACATAGCGGTGAAATGGGCGTAAAAGAATATGAATTTGCAAAACCAAATCTTGCAGGATTATACAAAATCTATAATGTCGACGATAGAAGCCACGCAACAATTAAACCAGCTACTATTGATGATATTTTATAAAAGGAGTGTAAAATGGCAGATTTTAATACAACAAATAACGAAGAGTTTTTCATAGATAGAGTGCGAAAAGACGGCTTTGGATATAGCGAAAGTTTAGGATTTAGTGATAATGATTTTCCTAAATATATTGTTTTGCGCGTGGCATTGGCTAGGGCATTGCAACTGCCAAAGATGTTATTAGAATCACCACAATGGAAGGATAAAAAGCTAGGTGGTGAAAAAGGCAAGGAATATCATTTAGAGCAACTCACAGGCAAAGACAGCAAAAACAAAGACGATTTTGACGCCCTTACTCGTGCTTTGCTTTATATACAGCATAAAGATGAGCTAGATAGAGATAATATTGATATTTTCAGTGATGATAAAAAATATACAGAGATTTTGGGCAAGTATATCAGGCGTGGATTGTATGAACTGCGCAACTCGTGGAAAAGCAATGATTGCTTTTATCAGTGGTGCTTGGATAATTTAGAATTTAGCTTTGCAACCACGCGCGAAAAAGATAATAGCGCAAGCAACACTATGGAGTATTTTGAACGCTTACAAAAATACTTTAAAAATTTTGCTATTCATATCAATCTCATCAACGAAGAGGATTCATATCGTCATCACATTTGCAAAATCGAACTGAGCGATTCAAGTAAAATTGCTCATTTTGAAAGCAAAGCCAAACAACTTGACAGAGAACTCGGTCAAAATGTGATGATAGAACCTTGTGAGAGTTTATCAAAGACATATAACATTCAAATCGCAAAGCCAACAAATGCGTGGCAAAATTTAGGATTTGCAGAGTTTAAATCAGGTTTGAACGAACTCAAAAAACGCGATGATAAATTAGGCGTTTATGCGGGCAATGACATTGAAAAAATTCCATTTTGTTTTGATTTAGCAGAAGCTCCGCACTGCTTTGTGG
>CAKVEH010000149.1 GCA_934728205.1 uncultured Helicobacteraceae bacterium | reverse complement strand
GCTCACAGAAAATACTTTATATTATGTGCGAGCAATAGGGAAATATCATAATCTCTCAAGCTCAAAACCTCTAAATACTCTCTCAATGCCAGCTACACAAAACTATGTAGCAATGGTAGAGTTTGGGATAGGGTTTTAGAATCTATAATCGCGCGTTAGCTAAAGTAAGGGCAAAGAGCGTATTTATCCCGCTTTTTTGCAAGCACACGCACGCTTCTTGCAGGCTTAAACCTGTGGTGATAATGTCATCAAAAAGTATGGCATTAGTCATTGTGTGTGCTTGGGATTGGTAGATGAAATTTCTTGGGTTATTTTTGCGAAATTCAAGGCTTTTGCCCGCATAACTCACGCGATTAGTCGCAATAAGCGCGTTATAAGCGGGAGAGAGATTTGCAACACACTTAACAAACTCGCGCACGATAATAGCGGTGTGTGAATAATACCCTCTAGGCTCATCATCAAGCCCCACTGCAAGCATAGATTCTGGAAGTTTGTTATGCGCGCTAAAATACTCCGCACACCTTTGACTAAGGATTGTAAAGATTTTTGAGCCAATTACTTCGTATTTATATCGTAACAACATCTCCACTTCACTATAAGGATAAAAGCTATACACTTTAAGCCCACACTCTAGCGTGCGCGAGCTGGGCATTGGCGTGAGTGAATCAAGGCAGGTTTTGCATATTGGTTTAAGGCTAAAATGCTCACAAACAAGGCATTTCATAGTTTGGTTTGTATGAAGTTTGTGATTTGCTGGGTGATTTGCTCTTGCGGGAGGCTTGCTTGGATTTTTAGTGTGGGGATTTCTAGGAGTTGGAGGAAATGGAGCATTTTACTTTGGGTTTCTAGCATATATGGGATACCGCGTTGCTCGATTCTATCATTTGACTTTTGGCTTAAGCGTGCGCGCAAATCCTCCTCGCTCATCTCAAGGAGCACACTTGCATTTGGCTTTAGTCCTTGCAATGCGATGAAGTTAAACTCTAGTGCCTCTTTGACACTCATATCACGCATATACGCAAGCCCAGAGATAAAGCTCCTATCACTTATCACCAGCTTGCCAGATTCTAAGTTTGGGCGCAACACTTCGCAATAATGCTGATTCCTATCTGCAAGAAATAAAAAAAACTCGCTCAAAGGTTGGAGATTTTTAGAATCTAAAAGGATTTCACGCACGCATCCTCCTAGAGAGCTTCCACCGGGCTCTTTGGTGAAAACCGCATTAAGAAACGATGTCTTTAGATTCTCAATTTGCGTGCTTTTCCCACAAGTATCCACACCTTCAAGCACCACATAGAAGCCATTTTTTGCCGTTTGGAACTTCACTTGCGTCCCTTATGTGCTAAGATATACTCATACACTACCTTTGGCACGAGATGAGCGAAATTATCACTATATGCGATAATAGAGCGCACCACCGATGAGCTGATAAAGGCATTTTGCAAATGTGGCATAAAATAAATAGTCTCTAAATGCTTATTAAGTGAATTGTTTGTATAGCCCATTTGGAGCTCATATTCAAAGTCGCTCACCGCACGCAGTCCGCGCACCACCACACGAGAATCTTTACTCGCAGCAACATCCGCCAACAAACACTCAAAGCCCTCTACATCGACATTTGCTAAATCCTGAGTTGCGAGTTTGAGCATTTGAATTCTATGCTCAAAGTTAAACATAGGGTGTTTGCTCTCATTTTTCGCCACAGCGACAACCACCCTATCAAAAATCTCTATGCTACGCTTAATAATGTCTAAATGTCCGTTTGTGATAGGGTCAAAAGTCCCCGGATAAATAGCGATTTTATTCATTCTAACCACCAATAATAGTTTTGCCTAATTTTAACAATTATAGCAAAATCTCCCACATAAATAAATAAGGATAAAATGAAATTAAGTGCAGTGGTTTTGGTGGCATTTATATCAGTAAAATAAAATTGCTCTAAACTAAAAATTGTGTGTGAGTTTTGCAAGATTCTATTCATCGTAGGATTGGGAATCTATATCCACCTCACCTACCCCATCAAAGAAATCTATCATAGGCACTTCTAGCGCGTGGGCTATGCGGTAGAGTTGCTCTAGGTTGAAATGTATGCCATTATACCCACTCTCCGCGCCAGAGACAAGCGAGACAGACTTGTGCCCGATGCTTAGAGCCAAATCAAGCTGTGAGATTCCTCTCTCTTTGCGGATTCTTGCGACATTGCGCGCAATTTTAGTGTGGAAAAGATAAATACGCTCGGCACTAAGAGCTCTGCGCTCCCATTTATTTGCGTTTGAAAGTTTTGTGTGATTTTTCATAAAGGGACTCCATCATTATAAATTTTTAGAGTATATGCGCTTTAGATTTTATTTTCACTCTATTATAATAGTTTATAAAAAACAGACATAAGGTAATATGTCGCTGTTTTAAATTCAACATAGAAGGAGCTAAAATGCAAAGCAGAATGTTTAAAATCGGTATGGCTTGCGCTTTTGCGCTATTTTTAGGGGGATGCTCGCAAAACTTGGCTAAGTTTTCTGTCGTTTCTACGGGCATAAAATAACCCAATGCAATGCTACTTTGCTAGAATCTAGATTCTAGCAAAGATTACCTTAACCCCATTCACTCCAAACGCATTCAACCTTTTTGAAATATTAAAAAGTTAAATTTTTGTGTAATTTTATATTTTTGGTGTGAAATTACGCCTACAAACTCCCCTCGTTAATGCAAATCATATAATGTAGTGGAATCTAAAAATATATAAGGAGAGGATATGAGTTTTATCGATAACATTAAGGCAAAGGCAAAAGCTGACATAAAAAAAATCGTGTTGCCAGAGACGAGCGATATTCGCACGCTTGAGGCAGCTAGTGCTATACTAAAAGAGGGCTTTGCAGAAGTGATTTTAGTAGGCGATGAGGCGGATATAAATGCGCGCGCAAAGGACAAGGGCTTAAGCGTGCAAAACGCGGAGTTTATAAACCCTGCTACTAGCCCACTTTTAGAGGAGTTTATCGCGCTTTTTGTGGAATTACGCGGGGCAAAGGGAATGACAGATTCACAAGCAAAAGAATTGTTGCTTAATAATCCGCTGTATTTTGGCGTGGCATTGGTGCGAAGTGGCAAGGCTGATGGAATGGTCGCAGGCGCGATAAATGCAACTTCTGATGTGTTGCGAGCAGGGCTACAAATCATCGGCACAGCAAAAGATTCTAAAATCGTTTCAAGTTTTTTTGTGATGGTCGTGCCAAATTGTGATTTTGGGCTAAATGGGACATTTGTGTTTGCGGATTGTGGATTGGTGCAAAATCCTAGCGCAGAGG
>CAKVEH010000148.1 GCA_934728205.1 uncultured Helicobacteraceae bacterium | reverse complement strand
ATTGCGTGATTTTGCTTCGATTTGCAGGGCTTTGATTTGAGAATCTACACTTGCATTTGCAAAAATTTCGGGCGCAACCCCCTTTATATGTGGGAGTTCGCCCTGTGTGAGATGAGCGGGTTTTGGCTCTTTGGGCGGTTTTATCTCGTGTGGCTTGGCACTCACACCACTAGGGAGCGCGACTATCATAGCCACAAGCACTATGCCTGCCATATTTACAACACGCATATTTCTCATCACACCCGCGAGCAAAGCAAAAGATAATGTTTCAACACAACGCATTTTACTTACCAACGGCAATAGCATTTTTTTTGTCATTTTTACCCCCTTTTTATTTCCTACTTCACCTTCTCCACATATTCACCTGTTTCGGTATTTACGCGGATAGTCTCACCCTCTAGTATGTGAAATGGAATCTGCACCACCGCTCCAGATTCCAAAGTGGCGGGCTTTTTGCCTGCAGATGAGGTGTCGCCTTTGAAGTTTGGCGGGGTTTCTATGATTTTTAGCTCGACAATTTGAGGCACACTCACGCTTATCGCCTTGTCGTTGTGCAAGAGCACAGATACGCCCATACCATCTAGTAGCCATTTGGCTGCTTCACCCACCTGCTCGGCACTCATCGCAGTTTGCTCGTAGCTCTCCGTATCCATAAACTGATAGCTATCCCCATCGTGATAGAGGTATTGCATAGGCTTTTCTACGATGTTTGGCTCTTCGCATTTATCGCCCGCGTGGAAAGTCTTTTCGATGACTTTGCCGTCCAAAAACGACTTGATTTTGGCGCGCACAAACGCCGCTCCCTTACCCGGCTTTACATGCTGATATTCTACGATACGATAGGGAATCCCATCGATTTCGATTTTTAAGCCCTTTTTTAGCTCGCCCATTCCTATTGCCATTGTTACTCCTTTGATTATAGATTTTGGGGGCTTTTTGCCACATTATGATTGCCCCCGCTTTTGATTTTACATTTTAAATTTGGCTCAATTTAACTTAAGCGGATTATTTTTTATTAAAAATAAAAGTTTTTTGTATAAATTTTTGTTTCTGTAATTCAGTATTGTATCTAAATTCCATCCCTTTTAGATGTAAAATGAGATTATTTTTAGAGATGCCTTTAAATTTGCTTAAAGATTTTATTGACACTTTGACGAGAAATATTGCTTAATTTTGCAATTTTTACTGCTTCAATATCAATGCAAAAATATTTAAGAATCTCTCTAAATTTCGCCTCTGAAATTCTTGAACGGATGATATACTTGTTTTTCATCGCTGTAATCATAACTTAAAGCTTCTTTATGTGAGATTAAGTTAAAGAGAGCCAAATTTTAAATTTGCGTATTTATATCTTAAAATAGCATCATAGTAATATAAAAATTCTTTAAAAAAGTGAATTTTTTATGAGCGAAATAGTTTTTTACCAAAAAAGGTTATACGAAATGTGCTATTATGGTATTTATCAACGATAAAATAACGACATAAAAAAAGAAAAATGGGACAAAATGCAAGAATTTAATGACTTCATAGGCAGTTTTAGCGGGTTTTTATATACTTATTGGCTAGTGTTTGCGCTATTGCTTTGTGGGGCGTATCTTACCATTCGCACACGCTTTATTCAAGTGCGGTTTATGCGCGATGTGTTTGCCACGCTAAAAGAAAAGAGCGAGAGGGAGCATATCTCGCCATTTGGTGCGCTGATGATTTCGACTGCTTCGAGGGTTGGGATAGGCAATATCGTGGGCGTCTCTGTGGCTATCGCTAGCGGTGGGAGTGGCGCGCTATTTTGGATGTGGGTTAGTGCGATTGTGGGCGGGGCAAGCGCGTTTGTAGAATCCACTCTCGCGCAAGTGTATAAACGCAAAGTTGGCACTCACCGCTACAAAGGTGGTCCTGCCTACTACATAGAATCCGCACTAAATTCTAGAAAACTTGGCATTATTTTTGCAATTTCGCTGATTTTTTGCTTCGCGCTTGGGTTTAATGCCCTGCAGGCTTTCACGCTGACTTCGTCATTTGAGATTTTTGTAGGCAAAGAAGTGTTTGAAAACTCCCCGCTAACGATTTTTGTGGGGTTAATTTTAGCGATTTTGGTGAGCTTCTTTTTCTTTGGCGATGACAAAAAATCCGCGCTCATTTCCTCCATACTTGTGCCGATAATGGCGTTTGGCTACTTCGCAGTTGCACTTGTAGTCATCGGGCTAAATGCGGATAAAATCCCGCTAATTTTCTCTAGCGTGTTAAAAGAGGCGTTTGATTTTAGCGCGATATTTGGGGGGTTTGCAGGGAGCGCGATAGTTATAGGGATTAAGCGTGGGCTTTACTCAAACGAAGCGGGTATGGGCTCTGCGCCAAATGCCGCTGCGAGCGCACACACTAGCCACCCCGCTAAGCAAGGAATGGTGCAAACGCTCTCTGTCTTTATTGATACGCTTATAATCTGCTCGGCAAGCGCGTTTATGGTGCTTTGCTCAAGTGTGGATACAAGTGGATTAAGCGGAATGGCAGTGATGCAAGCGGTGATGAAAGGGCATTTTGGGGATTTTGGGCTTATCTTTGTGAGTGTGGCAATCGTGCTTTTTGCCTTTACTTCACTTATTGGGAATTATTTTTATGCGGAGGCAAATTTTAAATTTATCACAGAGCATAAAATCGCTTTGCAAGTCTTTAGGCTTTTTGCTGTGGCGATGGTGTTTATCGGAGCGCAGTTAAATCTGGCTTTGGCGTGGGATTTGGCAGATATTTTTATGGGGTTAATGGCGAGTATAAATATTGTCGTAATCTTACTTTTAAGCAATATCGCGTGCAAAGTCCTGCGTGATTATGAGGCGCAGAAAAAGGCGGGCAAAAATCCTGTATTTAAGGCAAGTAGCGTGGGAATCGATAATGCGGAGTGCTGGAAATAGCTTGTGATAAGCCATTGTCAAGTAGTTTTATTTTTCAATATGTTGTTTTGCTTTTTGTAAATCCTCTTGCGTATCAATGCCTATGCTTTGTGTTTGCACGATTGAGAGTGTGATTTTTTTGCCATAATACAGCGCGCGGAGTTGCTCGAGTTTCTCAATGTCCTCTAAGGGGCTTTTAGGTAGAGCGCAAAAGGCTTGAAGATTCTCATTGATAAAGCCATAAAGTCCTAAATGTCCTAAATACGCGTGGCTAGCCTGCACTCCCTGCACTCTATCACGCCAATATGGAATCCCAAGCCGTGAGAAATACAACGCCTCATTATTGGCGTTAAGCACGACTTTTACGAGGTTTGGGTCATCTATCTCATCAATGCTAATTTCCTTTGCCAAAGTATTCATAAACGCACCAC
>CAKVEH010000147.1 GCA_934728205.1 uncultured Helicobacteraceae bacterium | reverse complement strand
CGATTTGACTTTTTAGCTCCTCCGCCCTTGCTTCCTTTGGTCGTATGCTAGATTCTAAAAACTCATTTTGCATTTGCAAAATTTTCATTACAAACGCTTCTTTGTCCTCAAAAAATAGCTCCTCGTCATCTGGTGTAATGTTGCTTGCGGCATATTTGGCAAAGTCGCTTTCTATGCTTTTAGCATTTTGCTCTAGTTCGGCTTGGATAGCTTGTAGCTCGCTAGATTCCGCGCTAGAATCAAATGGGCTTACTTCATCATTCATTTGACTTCACTCCTTTTTTTGAATTTTTGGTAAAAACCAACGCAATTTATAGTATTTTTTTGCGTGCTAAAATAGTGGCAATAATTTAAAAAGGAGAATCAAGGTGTATGCTTAGAGTGTTTGTAATATTTCTTGTAACGCTTGTTCTTTTTGCATTGCTTCGTTCTGCTGTGCCTCTAACTCTAAAAGGATTGCATTATATTGGGCTACTTTAGAATCTTTGTTGTGCTTTAAAGTAAAGTATTCCTCTCGTGTTTGTATTGATTCGCGTGTATATACTTCTGGCGGTGGTGGTGTGCCATACTCATCATTGTAGGTTTGTCTCTGCCATTGCCCTGTATCCTCGTTATAATACCAAAGTGGGCTATTTTTATAATCAATAACTAAAGGCGGGATTTCCTCATCGGTATATTTTTTATAAAAGGCTTCTTTGGCATTATAGGAGTTTACATAAAGCTCAAGTGTTTTTTCCGCGCTTTGTTGTGCTTGATTGAGACTTGCTAAAAGCTCTTGTGTTTGTGTTATTGCGTTGCGTGTAGCTTTTTGCCTCTCATCTTTGGTAGAGGGGAGGGAATCTTGCAAGGTTTTAAGCGTGATTTGGCGGGATTTTATGATTTTATCAAGTGTGTTGTATTGCTTCATAATCGCGTTAAATCCTCGTAAAAACGCATTTTCTTTTTGCATTGCTTGTTTGGCTTTTTTGTCATTGCTCCATAAAAATGTTGGCTGTTGTGGGCTTTGTGCTTTTAAGCCAGCATTGTAGTTTTTAGCTTTACTTTGCGTGTCTATATCGCACTCCCTTTTTGCCCTGCGGGTTAAATGCGTTTTTTGCAGTGTTTGTAAAACTTCATCTAAAAAGCCATCTCTTGCATTAAGCCCAAAGCCTTGCCTTGTAAGTGTCGCTAGCGCGCTGTTAATTCTTTTTGCCCATTCGCTCTGCTCCTTGCTTAATCGCTCCTTATCAATGCTTAAGGGGTCTGTGCTTTGAGCAAGTGGCATAGGTGTAGAAAGGGTTGTTTGCATATACGCTACTCCTCCTGCCATACTCGTTTGCGCGCGATTACATAAAATCTCATCAATAAATTGCGTTTGCATTATGCCTAAAATGCCTTTGTTAGGATTATGCGCTTGCGTGGGCGTGTAGCTCTCACTTCCTGCCCTGCCTGCGTTATATATACTGCCATTTGCAAAGATTTCATTAGTGGCAAAGCACATAAATAACGCTATTTGTCGCCCTTTAGAATCGAGCTCTACATTTGATTGCATTGCGCGCTTGCTAAATTCATTCCTTAAAAGTGTGGTGCTTATTGCGCTTGCAGTGGCTTTTATTTGCTCATTTTGGAAATAAAAAACATCGAGTAAAAAGGTAGTTGTGCTTAGTGCGCTAGCACCTATCATTAGCCCTGCGCTTAGTGCGCTTGCTGTGCCAAAGCTAAAGACCGTAAGAGCTATACCAGCGATTGCCATAACAGCCTGTAAAAAAATGTTTCCAATGCTTGCGCTTGTATTTTCCCTCATATATTCTGCCGCTCTATCTAGCGCGTGCTCTATGTTTGCCTGTGATATTTCTAATGGCTCTAAGGGAGTGCTATGCTCTGCAAAAACAATGCTCCACTCATCCCATAAGCGCGCTTTCTGTCTGTTTCGATACCTGTTAATTTCCTTTGAGCTAGACCAGCGCATACCATACTTCTCTACAATGTCGCTAACACCTCTAATGTATCGGCTTGGGATTTTTTTATACAGCTGTCCTCTCGGTTTATACCGCCATTGCCCTATGGTGTATCCATTAGAATCTAGTGCTATCATTGCGATGAGTTTGCTTTATGGCTACTCTTCCAATCTATATATATCAAAATTTTGCCGTGCTTATCTACAAAATCATCCACAATGTCGCTTATATCCTCGCCATTGTTGCACCTTTTTAGTAAGTCTTGCTCAATGTCTCTGTAATGCTCCATTGTGTATGGGTCGATAATTTCAAAGTCGCTAAACTTATCCCCTGTCTTAAAAATGCCAAAATGCCTTATATCTCTAAGATAGTGCATCCCCTCATAATTAAGCCTTAAAAACTCATTAAATGTTTCTTCAAAGCTCCCATCAGCATCCATTAGCACACATTCCCAATCATTCGCAAGTAAATCATCCACGCTAAAGCGATAATCATAAAGCCCTGCATCTGTCTGTAAAAGTCCTTTAAACTCTCCAAAATCGTGGGTATCATCTATTATTTGCCAATAAAAGAGAATGGATGCATCCTTATTGCTTGCTCTGCGGATACCCAGCCCCCTAGCAAAATCACTAAAAAGCCATTCATTCAAATAGTAAAGATACCTATTGCCGTGCTCTGTGTCTTGCTCTAATACCTCTGCAAGTCTATTTAATGCTTGTTGTATTGTCATTTTATACCTCCACTTTTTTTAATTGTAATGAAATTAGACACAAAATAGCGTTTATAAAATAGTGGCAATAATTTATTTGACTTTTGCATAAAAAAAGTTTATAATAGCACTTAATCCCTCCCAAAAAGCTAGTCGTTAGGCTACTCCACTTGCGCGGGCTAGCTTTTTAATGTGTCTTTGGTGTAGTGGCTACAAAGGCATAGAGGGATTATTCTTTAACATAGATTATATTTTCATCTGCTAATATCTCCATCTCTCTTATTCTTGCTCCGCTGTTGTCTAGGTAAAATGTTTTAAAATCTACTTTGCCATCTTTATCAATACCGATTCCAAATAAATTTAACACATTCTTATTGCTATCAAAAAATGGTTTATAAAAATACACGCTATCTCTACCCTTTGAATCGTTTTTGGCAATAAATAATGGGTCTGCAAAAGTCTCAAAAAATGCGGATTTTATGTTGTTTCGGTTTGTGTTATATGTATTGTCATAAAAATGCCTATACGCATAAGACATATTAACCTTTAA
The DNA here is from genome assembly GCA_934728205.1 of uncultured Helicobacteraceae bacterium. Lineage (GTDB taxonomy): Bacteria > Campylobacterota > Campylobacteria > Campylobacterales > Helicobacteraceae > Helicobacter_F. The sequence continues at coordinate 125 of CAKVEH010000147.1, read as the reverse complement.
ATCTTTATATGGCGTTTTTATGTAGCCAAACCTCCCTTGTGTTTTGCTAAATATTGCCTTAAATTCTTGTGGATTCTTAAACTTTATGTCGGGCATAGGTATCGCATATTTGCGCAGTGTATCCT
>CAKVEH010000146.1 GCA_934728205.1 uncultured Helicobacteraceae bacterium | reverse complement strand
AAGGAAATACAATGTGTAAAAAAATCTTTGTGTTGGTGGGTTTGGTGAGTTTTTGCTTTGGGGATAATTTTATTATCGACACGCATTCAATCCGTGATTTTGAGCTCTTATTAAAGCCTAATCAAACGCTAATGATAAACCACAAAACAGGGAAACTTATCGGAATCCTTGAGCAAACCCCCGATGGTAAAATGAAAAAACTTCCTATTCCGCAAAAGTGGTTTGATAAAAATAAAGAAAGTGCTTACAAACTAAAAAATTATCAAGATTCTACGCCGCGTCAATCTGGCGGGTTAGATTCTATGAAAGTATATGAGGCAAATGAAGATTACAAAGAAGTCCAAGAAATGCGCAATCTCCATAAACAAGAAAATATCAAAAACCAAAATAAAAGTATCCCGACTCCAAGCAAAAGCATTCAAACTCAAAATAAGAAAGAAATTAGCGGAGCGAAAAACGCCTCAAGCTTCCAATATGAGCATAAAGTGCGCCCGACAAACACAAACAACAACAACGCTAGAGAATGGGACAAATCAAAAATCATTTATGAGCAAAAAAGCCACACCATTGACCTCAAATGATTTAGAATCTAAAGCGTGGAGACATTTTTTAGTGCTTCTAAGAGCACGGTGGCATACGAACCTTTTGGGAGATAAAAGCTAAGCTCCATTTGGGCGACTTGCGGTTTATACTCTATTTTTAGATTCTCTAAAAATACCCAAGCATAGCGTCTAGATCCATTTTCTGTAATGGCGGAATCTAAAAACGGTAATTCGATTTTGTGTGCGATGTCTTGCGCGCTAAAAAGTTTAATCCCGCTTAACGCGCCTGTGGGGACAATATCGCGTTGCAAAAAGCGCGTAGATTCATCTTGTGTATGCTGAATGTGGAAAAGCTTGCCCTGTGGATAATGCTTAGCGACATCACCAGCAAAAATCCTAAAAAAATGTGCTTGATTATGTAAGTCGTGCAATGCCTGAGATTGTAGTCCTAGACTAGCAATTTCAGGGATTTTAGCAAGTTCTTTAACGCTAAAATTTTCAAATATCTTGCTTAACTCTATACGTTTGTAAAGCCACGCATTAAAAAGATGGCTTTGGAGCGATGAGCGCAAAAAGCGAGTGAGTGTCTTATCACGCGGATTTTTTATGCTTTTTGCTTGTAAAAAATTATTCCCGTCATTGCCGAAACGTTGCGTGCCAAAATAATTTGGGAATCCTCCTTTATCAATAGCTTGTAAGACATTTTGTATTTTTTGAGATTCTAATGGGGAGACTTTTTTTAAACGCACAAAAAATTCATTGCCTTTTAAATGCCCGATTTTAAGTTTGTTGCAGTGGGCTTTTATATCAAGGATTTTGATATTTTTATCCTCTAAAATTGGGAGTGCGCAAGAGAGGCTTTGCTCGCAAGTTTTAGGGATTGTGAGGTATTGATAGGTGGTTGGAGCTTTGTCCTTTAGCCCAGCATAGCCGATTTGCTTATTCTTTATCCCAAGTGAATTTGAGAGAATCTTCACAAGCTCAAAAGTGCTTAGATTCTTTTTACGCACATAGAGCATTAAGTGCTCGCCACTTTGCGATGCTTCATATAGCGGGATTTCTTTGACTATAAAGTCTCTATGGCTTGGTGTGAATACAAAGGATACGGGCGCGTGGTTTAAATGATAGAGCCTCCTTTGTGGTAAAGTTAGAGAATCTTGTGAAATTATTTGGCTTGCATTATTTTGCATAAATTTTTCCTTTGGACTGCACTTTTAAGATTTTTTGCTATTATACAAGTTTGCTTTGCAAGATTTTGTGTTTTTAAGGAAATTTATGAATACTAAAAATCCTAATTCTGTGGGCTATATGTATAACTTGCTTGATTTTAATACACCATTTAACACACAAGAATCTTGGGATAATGCAGGGCTTAATGTGGGCTCACTTACCCAAGAGTTTGAGAATCTCTATGTCGCCTTAGAGCTTGATGCCACTATTGCACAAGAAATGAAGCCAAATAGCCTTATAATTACACATCACCCGTTGTTTTTTAAGAGTTTTAAAAACTTTGATATTGACACATATCCAGCTAATCTCGCCCAAATTCTCTTACGCAAAAATTGCTCACTTATCTCCATACACACAAACTTTGATAAAAGCCATTTAAATGAATTTTTTACACATAATGTGCTTGGATTCTCAACATTCACACAAGAAGAGATTGTGTGCTTTGGCAGTGTGGATAAGCAGGAGTTTCAATCCTTTGTCGCACATATCAAACAGAAGTTGGGGTTGGCAAGTTTGCGTGTGTGTGAGGGAAATAGTGAGGTTGAAAATGTGTTTGTGATTTGTGGTAGCGGATTTGGTGAGATTGAGTGTGTCGATAGAATCTGTAATGAGCGCGGATTCTCTAATGTTGCGTTGCTTAGCGGTGATTTAAAATATCACGATGCAATGAAAGCAAAGTCGCTAAACATCGGGCTTATTGACATTCCACATTATGAAAGCGAAAAATATTTCACACAAATTATTCACACAATTTTGCAAAATGCCAAATATCAAGCTATAATTATGGATTCCAAAAATCCCATTACCATACTTTAAATAAGGAGCGCAAATGAATAAACATTTACAATCGCTTAAGGAAATCGCAAAACTTGACAAACAAATCGATGACCTTGAGCCAAAAATAGTGGAAATCCGCAAGGGACTAGATTCTAAAATTTTACAAAAAAACAAAATGACAAAAAACATAGAAATTTTGCAAGAAGTTATCGATAATCGTGGGCTTGAGATAGGCGAATGCGAGCGTTCAATCGCACAAAATAGCACAAGGCTTGAGGAGATTAGCAAAAAAATGGGTGAGATTACGACCGACAAGCAGTTGCGTGCATTGAGCGTAGAAGAGGACATCGCTAAAGAAAATTTAAGCGTAGCAAATGAGCAAATCCGCAAACTTCAAGCTGAGCAAAATGCCAAAAAAGAGGAGATTAAAACTCTCCAAAGTCAAATAGATACACTTGGTGTAGAGATTAAAGAAATCGAGGTCGATGTGCAAGCTCAAGTAGCTGTGGTAAAGAAACAGCAACAAGACATTTTTGATGAGCGACAAAAAATCGTAGCAAAATCAGATACGAAAACAATCACCTTTTACGAAAAAATACGCCGATGGGCAAAAAATACAAGCGTTGTGCCTGTCTTTAAGCAAGCGTGTGGGGGGTGCTTTGTGCGTATCAATGATAAGACTTATGCTGAAGTGCTGAATGCAAGTGATATTACTATTTGCCCACATTGTGGTAGGATTCTCTATCCTTCTGATAAGCAAACATACAAAGAGTGTGCGATTTAGCTC
>CAKVEH010000145.1 GCA_934728205.1 uncultured Helicobacteraceae bacterium | reverse complement strand
CACTTGGGCTAAATGGCAAGCAAATTGGTGAGGTGTTAGAAATGCTACTCCAAGAAGTCATTTGTGAAAAATGCGTAAATGAAAAGAAAGTTTTACGATTAAGGGCGAAAAAAGTTACAAAAAAAATGGTGAACACGACTGGATTTGAACCAGCGACCCCTACCATGTCAAGGTAGTGCTCTACCACTGAGCTACGCGTTCGATTAGAGAATCTAGCGATTTAAAAGCCTTAATTGTAGCGCGTATTTGATAAACTTTTGTTAAATTCACGCATTATTGCCACATAAATGCAAAAACCCCATAACTACAAGGATTATGTTGCCATAGCGTATTGTTTGAAAAGTTCCCCGCGCTCTTTGTAGGAGCGAAATTGGTCTAAACTTGCAGCAGCAGGAGAGAGTAGGGCTACTTCATTATTTTTTAGCACTTTTTTAATGCTTGCTACGGCGTCTTGCAAATGCGTGCAAACTTCACATTCAATGCCATATTTTTGACTTAAACGCGCTATTTTCTCTTCATTGCCCCCAATGGTATAAATGCTAATCTTTGCGCCATTAGCGATTTTTCCTTGCATAAAGGTAAAGAGTGGCTCTAAATCTGCGCCCTTATCATCGCCACCTAAAATAAGGCGTAAGTTGTCGTATCGGCGCACCGCCTCGATTGTCGCATCGATATTTGTCCCCTTTGAGTCATCGACCCACAAGCGATTGTGAGAATCTCTAAACTCCTCAATCCTATGCGCGCCGATTTTGAAGCGATTGATAAGCGCGTAATCTATCGTGTTGCTTAGAATCTTAGCGATTGCCAAAGCAATGCAAGAATCAAGCAAAAACGGCTCTTTAAAGCAAATAGCGTTTATGTCAATCTCAAATTGCTCTGCGAGATTATGAGAGTCTGTATAAAAATACGCCTTTCCTTGATAGTCTTTCGCAATGCTATGATTTTGCAATTCTTTAGGCAAGATTGCACTAGATTCTTTACTCATTCGCGCTAGCACACTTAGCTTGTCGCTTACATAGTTTTCAAAACTCCCGTGCCAGGTGATATGGTCCTGTCGTATGGGGAGTAGTGCGTAAATTTGTGGCGTGGCAAAATGACTATAATGCAGGCTAAAAGAACTTGTCTCTAAAATCCAAAGTGGTGTTTTATCCATATACAGCTCGCTTAGCGGTGTGCCGATATTCCCTCCAGAGCGTGCATTAAGAGAATCTAAGAGCAAGGTAGTCATTTCTGTGGTGCTTGTCTTGCCATTTGTCCCGCTAATCCATACGCTACGAGGCTTTATCTCTTGGCTAGATTCTAAAAGTCGGTAGAAAAAGTCATATTCACTAATGAGGTTTTTGGCGTGTGCGAAGTGGTGCGTGGGTGCTATGCCCGGAGATATGATACACAGAGCCACACTGCTTAAGTCGCGTTCATTGAGGTTTGAGAGATTATGTGGCGTGGTGGTGCTTGGGTCAAACGCGCTTGAGGGCAAAAGCTCGTTGCCAAACTCATCACTGCTCGCTTGAGTAAATGTATCATCATAGATTCTCGCGCTAAGTCCAAGCGTGTTAAGGAATTTTACTAATGGCTTCATTGTTACACCATAGCCAAAAATCTTAATGTGAGAATCTACACGCATTGTGCCTCCTTATCGTATTTTTAGTGTGATAAGTGCGAGGATATTTGCCAAAATAGAGATAACCCAAAAACGCACGATGATTTTGTTTTCCGCCCAACCCTTTTTCTCAAAGTGATGATGAATGGGCGCCATAAGGAAGATTCTCTTTTGGCGATATTTGTAACTCCCCACTTGAAGCATTACAGAGAGCGTCTCAAATACAAACACGATTCCAATAAGGATAAGCAAAATTTCATTGCTTGAGACAATAGCCATATATGCGATAAATCCACCTATTGCTAAGCTCCCGCTATCCCCCATAAAGACTTCTGCAGGGTGGCAGTTATACCACAAAAATCCAAAAAGAGCCCCGATAAGCGCGCAACTCACTACGATTAACTCCCCGCCATTTACCACACGCGGGTAAAGCAAGTAGCTTGCTAACTCCAAATGCCCTGCCACATAGACAAACACCGATAGCGTTATTAAAGCAAAAATGCTTGGCACGGTGGCAAGTCCATCAAGTCCATCAGTGATATTGACCGCATTCGTAGTCGCACTAAAAACAAGCATCCAAAATGCCAGACAAATAAGAGGCACAAGCACAAATCCCACAGAAAAGCTCAAATGCTCTTTCATATCAAAGAGCGGGGATTTGACAAAAGGGATGTAAAACTCCGCACTATGCCCAATGTTTATAAGCACCAAGCTCACTACAAATGCCAGCATAAGCAACAAAGTCATTTTCACCCTCGCACTCATTCCAGCGTTTGAGCGCGCAGCGATTTTCATATAGTCATCTCTTGCCCCGATGAAGCCAAAGCCAACAAGAGAGCCCATCCCAAGCAACGCATAAGGATTGTGTAAATCCATACAAAACGCGCACGCAAACACCGTGCAAAAGATAAACACCACACCACCCATTGTCGGCGTGTTTTGCTTGCCTTGATGAGGGATAAACTCCGAAATAGGCTGACTTGCTTTAGTTTTTTTTGCCCACTCTATGAAGTATGGCATTATCGCGATACTTATGCCAAATGCCAAAAAGAAGCTAAGCCCCGCACGAAATGTGATGTATTGAAAAAGGTTAATCCCAAATGTGCTGTATAGATAATAAAGCATTTCCTCTCCAAAGATTCGCAGATAAAGTTTTTACGCAAGCATTATAGCCATAAATTTCACAACTCCTTAACTAAAAACACAAAAAGCAATAAAGTTTGTTTGCGAAATTGAGTATATTTTTTGCTACATTACTCTACATTAAATTTTAAGAATCCTAATAAGGAAGCACAATGAGCAAAAAAGCCATTTTAGTCATCACTGATGGCATTGGATACAGCCCAAAGACTACTTACAACGCATTTTATCACGCCAAAAAGCCCACTTATGACTATTTACTCAACAATGTCCCTTACTCGATGATACGCACTTATGGTCTAAGCGTGGGCTTACCTGATTCTCAAATGGGTAACTCTGAAGTAGGGCATATGTGTATTGGCTCGGGGCGCGTGCTTTACCAAGATTTGGTGAGAATCTCTTTAGCCCTGCAAAATGACGAGATTAAAAGCAATCAAGCCTTTAAAAGCGTGGCAAATAATTGCCAGATAATCCACATAGGCGGGCTTTTAAGCGATGGCGGCGTGCATTCGCATATTTCGCACTTGCTTGGCATAGCAGAGATTTGTGCGAAAATGCAAAAGCAAGTCTTTTTACATTTAATCACTGATGGGCGCGATGTCCTACCACAAAGTGCTTTAGGCTACTTAGATTCTATCCAATCGCTGTGTGAAAAGTATGATAC
>CAKVEH010000144.1 GCA_934728205.1 uncultured Helicobacteraceae bacterium | reverse complement strand
GTGTTACACCGGCCTTCAGCACATGGTTTGCTTTCATACTCGTAATATTTTTTCCATCAAACGTGATCGTTCCGCCGGCCGGTTTGATCAGTCCGGCAACTGTATTCATAATGGTCGTCTTTCCGGCGCCGTTTGCACCGATCAGCGTTACAATTTCCCCTTTTTTTACCAGCAGGGCTTTGCGCAGTTTGTCTTTTGATACGATTGTCTTGTTGCCTAGATAAGTTCTTGCACTGCTAAAGAATACTTCGCTTTCGCACGCTGGCATTGAGGTGATTTTATCAAACTCAAATTCCACAGCCTTTGTGTTGTTTTGATTGAAGTCCTCGCCGGGTCGTATATTTCGCGTAGTCTCAAAGCCTTTTATTTGCCCCTTGATTGTGTAGGGTAAAAAAATCTTTTGATTTTTTTTACCCTGTGTGCTTTTAGTATTTGTTTGGATATTTACAATAAGCGTGCCTCTAGCATTTTTAAACGCACTATTTTTCTTAAAAAATGCCAAAGAAGCATTTTCAAGGTCAATATCTTGGGTAGATTCTATAATAACATCGCTAATGACAAGGCTTTGGGGGCAGTTTTGCTCATAAAATTCCACATAATGGCGTTTTATAAATTCCTTTGGTTTGTCAAATGGCATTGGGGCTTGATAGATAAATTCTACTTCACTATGAGGCGTGTGTAAAATAAAGCCATTGCGTTCAAAAATCCCAACAACTTCATAGCTTTTTAGCGTTATGCTAAATTTTTCTTCGGGCAACACAGCGATTTTGAAATTTTTTGGAATCTCTGGGAAAAGCATTGTAGAGTAGATTTGTGAGCTATGGACTATGTAGGATTTTTGCAGAGTGTATTCTTTGGGTGCGACTTTGTGGTCTTTGATTTCTTCGCCCAAAAGATTCCAAGAGAGCAATCCAAAAAACACCAATCCAAAAAACATTCTAAAACACATACACATATCCTATACTCATCATTAGTATTTGAGAAAAAATTATCGGTGTGTCGCTTGTGCTAATAAATGATTCTTGATTTTGTCGAATGTCTGTAAATCGGTGAAACATTAGCTCAAAGCGATGTTTGCTATCATACACATAAGCGACACCAAGTCCTAATGCAAATTTGTTTCCACTTAAGAATCTATTCACACCAAAGTTTTGCACACCATTTGCTTGCTGTATCCAATGCGAGGCAAAGTCTATCCCTATGAGGTAAGATAAATCAATAATTATACCTAGCGAGTGGGTATAGTTGTGTCCTAAGTTTGTGTCAAAAATCACATTTATCCCAGCACGATAAGAATCAAGTGTATATTGTCGTGTTTTGGGATTTTGCACGCTAGATTCTATCTTTGCTACATAAGAATCCGTGCTAAAAATGTGTGAATACTCTCCATATATACGAAATCCAATGTATGGCGTGGAGTAGTGTGCGTAGCCGAACTTTGTATGCAGTCCCACACCAAATGGGTAACTTGCTCTATATATGCCTTGAGGAGTGTTTGTGAGATAATCAATCGTGCTTAGCATCGCCCCCAAAGCCCCAAGTCCGACAAAAAATCCACTTTTTTCACTTGCAATATCATTCCATTGTATGTTTGGCTTGGTAAAAAGATTAGCATAATCAAGTTTTTGTTTAGTTGTTTGGAGTTCATCATTTAAGACAAGAGAATTTGGAGTAGATTCTTGTTTTTTTGTATGAGCAAAATCTATTATCTCGCCCAGTGTGATACAAGGCAGCATTAGCATAATGGTGCATAATTTATAGAGGAAAAATATTCTCAAAAGTTACTCCTAGTTTTGGATATTCAAGTTGTGTTTCATTATATAAATTATATAAATAAAAGGTCAAATTTGTGATACAATTTAACCCTTTAACAAATACAAAACAAAGGAGCGACAATGGCAACACGAAAAGAGCACGATTTTATCGGGGAGTTAGAGATTGATGATAGTGTGTATTATGGGGTGCAGACTTTTAGGGCGGTTGAGAATTTTAACATTTCGCACGATAAGTTGGGGAATTTCCCCCGCTTCGTGCGCAATCTCGCGCGGGTGAAGAAGGCTGCTGCGCTTGCAAACTATGAGCTAGGTTTGCTAGATGAAAATATCAAAAACGCAATCACAAAGGCGTGCGATGAAGTCATCGCGGGGAAGTATTACAACCAATTTGTTGTAGATATGTTTCAAGGTGGGGCAGGGACAAGCACCAATATGAACGCAAATGAAGTCATTGCTAACATTGGTTTAGAGATTTTGGGGCATAAAAAGGGCGAGTATCAATACCTCCACCCAAATGACCATGTCAATCTAAGCCAAAGCACTAATGATGCTTATCCTACGGCGTTAAGAATGGCATTGCACGATTATTTGAGTGATTTGGCAAAGGCTATGGAGCATTTAAAATCTGCGTATGAAAAAAAGGCAAAAGAATTTGCAAATGTGCTAAAAATGGGGCGCACACAGCTCCAAGACGCTGTGCCTATGACTTTGGGGCGGGAGTTTCAAACCTTTGCAGTGATGATGGGCGAAGACATTCAGCGTGTGCTAGAGGCACGCAAACTCGTGCTTGAAATCAATATGGGAGGCACGGCTATCGGCACAGGGATAAACTCTCACCCAGACTACCCAAAAGTCGTGGAGAAAAAGCTCCGCGAAGTAAGCGGACACGACTATGTCGTGGCTAGCGATTTGATAGAGGCTACCCAAGACACAGGTGCGTATGTCCAAATCAGTGGCGTGCTAAAGCGTGTGAGTGCGAAACTCTCCAAAGTCTGCAATGATTTGCGCTTGCTAAGCAGTGGTCCAAAATGCGGGCTAAATGAAATTAACCTCCCAAAAATGCAGCCAGGAAGCTCCATAATGCCGGGCAAAGTAAATCCCGTAATCCCTGAAGTGGTCAATCAAGTATGCTTTTTTGTCATTGGCTCTGATGTTACGGTTACCTTTGCTAGCGAGGGCGGACAGCTCCAGCTCAATGTCTTTGAGCCTGTGATTGCGTATAGTCTTTTTAATAGTATCGTAATGCTCGAAAAAGCAATGAAAACACTTGCGGATAAGTGCATTGATGGAATCACGGCTAATGAGCAAGTCTGCAATGACTTTGTGTATAATTCTATTGGTATCGTTACTGCGTTAAATCCCTACATCGGCTATGAAAACTCCGCTAGCATCGCCAAAGAAGCACTAAACACAGGCAAACGCGTGTATGATTTGGCATTAGAGAGAGGACTGCTAAGCAAAGAGGAGCTAGATAATATCCTCACACCGCAGAATATGCTAAATCCGCATATGACAAGTAAAAAATAGCTTAAGGGTAGTATTATGGAGGTTGCATTAGTTTTGTTACAAGTTGTCGTGCTTTTGGGCGCGATATTTTTAGGGATTCGACTTGGTGGCATAGCAATCGGCTATGCAGGTGGGC
>CAKVEH010000143.1 GCA_934728205.1 uncultured Helicobacteraceae bacterium | reverse complement strand
AGGGCATTTGATTTTAGCTTCTAGCGTGCTTGGGTTGCCACAAGATGATTTTTTAAAGACTTTTGAGATTGCCATTCAGCTTGGCTCGATTCTCTCTGTGCTATTTTTATTTTATAAGCGATTTTTACAAGGCATTGATATTTGGCTTAAACTTGCTATTGGCTTTATCCCTACGGGATTTTGCGGGTTATTTTTATATAAGTTTATCAAGCAACTTTTTGATGGCTATGTCGTGGCGATTATGCTTATTGTTGGTGGATTGGTATTTTTACTTATCGAATACAAACACAAAGGCAAGCAATACACTATCAACGAAGTAAGTGAAATTAGCTATAAGCAGGCATTACTTATTGGCTTAATGCAGTGTCTTGCGATGATACCGGGCACTTCGCGCAGTGGGGCGACTATCGTTGGTGGGTTATTGCTCGGGCTTAATCGCCGTGTAGCAGCGGAGTTTTCATTCCTCCTTGCGTTGCCTACGATGTTTGCCGCTACGGGTTATGATGTATATAAGAATCTTGGCATTTTTGATAGCACAAATATACCAATTTTGCTTGTAGGTGGAGCTGTGGCATTTGTGAGCGCATTGTTTGCTATTAAGTTTTTTTTGGCATTTATTTCTAAGTATAGTTATGTGCCATTTGGCATTTATAGAATCTGCATTGGCACACTTTTTTTAGTGCTTTTTTCTATGGGGATTTTAGATTCGAGTTTGTTTTAATCTAAGCTACGCCAAATTTGTCCAAACTGCCTGCACATCGTCATCTTCTTCGATTCTATCAAGGAGCTTTTCTAGCTCTAGCGTTTGTTCCTCGCTTAGCGTGATTGGGCTTGTTGGGATTCTTTGCAAGCTCGCCTTTTGAATGCTAATCCCTAGCTTTTCAAAGCCATCGCTCAAAGTCCCAAAATCGCTATAATCTCCAATCGCAGCGTATTTCTCGCCACCACTAGAATCCGCTTGAGATTGAGAATCTGCGCTAGAATCCGCCCGCTCTAACTCCTCTAATCCATAATCAATCAACGCTAGCTCCACTTCCTCCGCGCTACTCCCATCTGGCAAGGCAAACTCAAACACACTTTTGCGTGCAAACATAAATTCTAGCGAGCCGTTTGGGACGATTTGCGCGCCTTGTGTTTTGTTAAAATAACTCTTTATGTTGGCAATAGTGCGCGTGGGATTATCGGTCGTGCATTCGATAAAAATCAGCACGCCCCCACTTGCTTTGCCCTCATAAGTTACCTCGCTAAACTGCCCGTCCTTGCCACTTGCACGCTTTATCGCCGCGTCAATATTATCCTTTGGCATATTTTGAGCTTTGGCATTGGCTATGGCGGTGCGGAGTTTGGCATTCATAGCGGGGTCGCCACCGCCCTCTTTTGCCGCCATTGTGATGACTTTGGCAAGTTTGGGGAATACCTTACTCATCTTATCCCACCGCTTTTCTTTTGCCGCCCTGCGATACTCAAACGCTCGTCCCATTGTTTGTCCTTTTATTAAAGTAAATGAAAAGCGCATTGTAGCATAATTGGATTATATACATTATTTTTTGAATAATTTGCTATGGCTTCCCACGCGCAAGGCATCAAGTTGTAAAATATCGTCGTGCTTTTCATAGATAAGCAACAAATCTGGTTTGATATGACATTCTCTAAAGCCTTGCAGATTCCCACTTAGTGCGTGGTCATTGTGTTTTTGCTCTAGGGTTTTGCCATTTGCTAGTTTGTCGATTAGTTCGTCTGTTAAATCTTTTTCTTTTGTTTGTAGGTTTTTGTAATCTTTGATAAAACTTTTTGTGTAGTTTATGCTATATTTCGCCATTTTCTACCGCTATTCTAAACTCTTTTGCACTTTTAAAAGTCTTGCATCCATTTTCTCTCGCTCGCTTTGCCTCTGCACTTGCTTTTAGCACACTTTTTTCAAATTTGCTTAGTTTTTGTTTTTTGTGGTTTTTGTCTTTTGTAATGGTGCATTTAGCACTGACTGCTTTGCTAAGTGCGCTAAATGCTGGCAAAAACTCATCTTTGACATTCTCTATCACTAAAGTGCTCATTTTTATCCTTTGTGTAAATTTTGTGGTATTGTAGCATAATTGGATTATAGAAGCACAAATTAGATAGGCGAGATTCTTAATAATCTAAGAATCTCGTGCGATAATAAAGCCACTTATTCTAGCGGGATTTTTGCGATTGTAGATTCTAGCTTGAGGGTTTTTGTGCAAAATTTGAATGATAAACTGGAAATGTTTTTTATTGATTTTTTCATCAAGGAGTAATAAAATGTCTTAAACACAGAATCTAGATTCTGTGTTTAAGGGGCGGGGGTTATTTAATCACACCACAAGCCATTCTCGCACCGCCACCGCCGAGTGCTGCTGGGTGGTCGCTGTGGTTATCGCCACCAGCGTGAATCATAAGTGCGTGCTTTTTGATTTCATTTATGTCTTTGATTTTTGGTGCGAGCACAGGATTAGTCGCCTTACCATCAGCATCGACATAGAGTGCTGGCAAGTCGCCTTTGTGTCCTTTGCTATCCCAAGCAAGTGAATGATTTGTTGTGTTTTCTGGGTCCCAGTGTCCGCCCGCTTTCATTCCTAAGCCCTTGTCTGTCTTACCACAATCAGGATTCTCGTGGATATGGAATCCGTGAATGCCCGGTGCCAAACCTTTAAGATTTGGGAAAAATGCTACGCCGTGCTCTGTCTGCACGGCGACTACCTCACCTGCGTCTTTGTTTTTCTTCTCATCTAGGACTTGGACCTTGATGACGATATGCCCTTTAACTGACTTTGGGTTAAACACCTCTTTATTCTCAGCCATAAGCAATGAGCCTAACAACACAGAACCTACTAAAACTACCTTTTTCATCGGCAACTCCTTAAAAGTGATTTTTGAGAAATTTCATTGTAACACAAAATGCACTAAAAAATATTTTTTATCATTTTTTTGGACTATATTTTCTTGTGTATGTTACATTTTTGCCTTTTGCCTTACGCTAAAAAAGTGCAATACCTAAAGAAGTGCAATGCACTCAATCTCAATAAGCGCGTCTTTTGGTAATGATTTCACAGCCACCGTGCTTCTAGCTGGCTTATGCGAGCCAAAGGCTTGCGCATAAATCTCATTTACCACACTAAAATCAGCCATATCAGCCAAAAAAATCGTAGTTTTTATAACCTTTTGGAGCGAGCTATTGTGCGCTTGCAAAATTGCGCTTAGATTCTCTAAAACTTGCTTGGTTTGCGCTTCTATACCGCCTTTTGACATTTGATTTTGGGAATCTATGGCGATTTGCCCAGAAGTAAAAATCAAACCATTAGCAACAATGGCTTGTGAATATGGTCCTATCGCTTGCGGAGCGTTGTTTGTAGAGATGATTTGCATAAGTGTCCTTTGTGTTTTTAAGATATGGCATTGTAGCCAAAGAT
>CAKVEH010000142.1 GCA_934728205.1 uncultured Helicobacteraceae bacterium | reverse complement strand
CCCAATCATATCAAATGGCGCGGTGAAAAAATCTTCTGCAAGTGTGGTAACCACTTTTGGCTCATCAAGTGCTCCCTTGATGGAAATCTTTGTAGAAATCTTGCCATCTTCGCCCAAAATAACGTATCCAACAACAGGAGTTTGGCTGAGTATTTTGCCTAATGTTTTGAGCGTGCTTGCTTGCAAACGCAAATCGATAGTTTTTTTCTTTAAATCAATAATACCCTTGCCATCAATGTCAATCGTGCTCCCAGTAAGGTCGATTTTTTCAAAACCAATATTATCTTGGCTAAGGGAAAATTGTATTTTGCCGTGTTTGATTTCATATCCATCTTTGTTAAATCCGGGTTTTTTAAACGAAATAAGATTGGGAAGTGAGTCGATAGCTGCAAAAAAGTTTTGTAAAAAAGCATATTCCATAAATGTGGCTTGTCGTATATCAATGTTTCCTTTAAATACTTTATTGTGTATGTGTCCATTAAGGTCAAATAAACCCCTTTCATTAAGCAGTTTTTTACCCATTACTATATTGATAAACTTTCCACTAAAATTTCTTAATTCAATCTTTGCCTTGCCGTGCAAAATTTCTGCTTCTAAAAATCCATTGCCATATTTGCCACTCGCATCTATGCGCCCATTTCGCAGTGTGAGAGTGATTTCATCAGTGGGGATTACATAATCATATATAATATTGCTATGCGTTGCCTCAAGCTGGACAATATTTGGGCTTATGCCATTTCTTCTTTCATATCGCTCTTTTTCTAAAACAAATTGCCTTTCTTCTAAAAGTTTTTCTTCACTTATTGTTTTACTTTCATTATTTTCTAGATTCTCACGCAGGACGGGTATATTTGAGTGAAACATTTCCTCAACATTGAGGTCATAGTCTTTTATTTTAAATTGCAATAATCCTTTGTTTTTTATTATTTCTATTCCCGCAAGGGCGTTAAGAGGTGTGTTACTGCTGTGTTTTTTTTGGTTAGCTATATTCCAATTTGGCGTGGCGAGCGTTAGCACATCGTTGTATAGATTCCCACTTACCGAGAGGGAATCTACCCGCTTACCATTTTTTGTGTAGATTGGGTATTCCAAGTTGGTGAGATTTACATTCATTCCAAAGATATTTTTATCAATCTCTGCGAGTTCTACACTCCCTGCCTTAAACCCATAATACTGCAAAGCAGGAGAGTATGGATAGAGTGTGGCAAGGCTTGTAATGGTAATGGTGCTAAGAGAATCTTTGCTATTTTCTTTTGGTTTTTTATGTATAGTGAGTGCAAGTTTAGGGATACTGAGCTCAAAGCCTCCATTTGTCATCGTGCCATTAAGTGTGATTTCATCAAGTGGTGGGAAGTCGCTAAGATTGAGCGGTTGGATTTGTGGGCGTGGATTTAGATTCCCTGCGGTGCTTTTATCTTTGTTTTGGAGTTTGGAGAATTTTTCATCAGTTGCTTTTACTCCATCACTAGATGTTTTTTGCAGTAGGCTTGGCAAGTCTGGTTGTTGTTCCTTTATAATAGCACGGACAATCCTTTTTGTAAATTCATCTTTACCAGCGATTTGGAGGGCTTTTGGTAAAGGTTTTTGCGCGATTTTATTTATATCTATGTCAATTTTCTCTGGCTTGAGTGTGCCTTCAATCTTACCCTGCAACGGATAAATATTAAGCAACAAACTCGTGGATACAATATCATTATAGTTAAGATGAGAGCTTACCACAGCGACATTTTGCTCATCTGGTGTGATAGAGATTTTTACCCCCAAATCTTTGGCGAAAATCCCCTCGCCCAAAAAAAGCAACTTCACATCGCTCCCGCTAATAGTTCCTTTGACAAGTTGAGGTTGCACGATGTGATTTACCACGCGCAAATGCAAATCAATCCCTGCACTTAGTATGCTTTTATCTGTTTGAAGTGGAATGTCAATGCCATAAAATTTAAGCAAATCTACAAGTGGTTGTTCTACGCCAATTTTTGTCGAGCGAATTTTGACAAAGACTTCCACAGGATTATGAAATGGCAGCTTGATTCCCACGCTAGAATCTTTAATAGAGTATGCGTCAAAAGTCGGCTCATCAAGAGCAATATTAAGGTATCCATCTTCGAGGGCTAAATGCGCGTTATCTGCCTTTATGGGCTCGACTTTTGGTGCGACTGCGACTTTGGCATTTTTAATGGTGGCTTTAGCGCGCATTTGCTTACTTAGATTGTCCAAAAATTTATCATTAAGTTTGCCATTTAGTGTGAATGTATCAATTTGCACGCTCTCAAAAGTAATGCGATTAAAGAGCCATTCCTCAAGCGCATTGTTATTAAGAGGTTTGAGATATTGTTGCAAAAAGTGAATGGAATTAAGCTTTGAGCTTTTGACTTCCACATCGATTTTTTTAAAGTTTGTGTTACCAATGATTGAAAAAGTGGGTTTTGTAGCGTTGTGTATATCTTGATATTGGCTTCGTTGCACTTGAGCGTGTGGCGGTGGTGGAGCGAGCAAATGTGGCGGTGGCGCAAATATTATATTAGAATCTTCTTGTTGGTTTTGTTGTGTGTTTTCTTGCTGTGGTGCGGATTGTTGTGCGTTTGGTTGTGGTTTTAGGACACGCAGAGATTGTAAATCTTTTTCATAAGTGGCTAATATGTCAAAAAAGAAAGTTTTTTTCACATATTCTACATTCCCATCAAGCTGAATGTTTAAAGGATAAATATTGAGTGTTTCAATCTCTAGTTTGATTTTTCCATTGTCATTTGTGGTGTTTAAAATCGCCTCAAAATTGGGGTCATAGACTTGATATAAATGCCCGTCATAGAGAATCTTTCGCGCTTGTTTGTCAGGCAGGATAATGTTATGGACATTAAGCGTCTCAAAATATGAAAACACCAAAAGCCCGTCTTTAATGTATCCTACAATGGAATCTATCGAAACAGGCTCGCTAGATTCTAAGGTTTGTTGAGGTTGTGTGTCTTCTTGTGTGAGCGATTCTTCATCGTTAGATTCTTGATGGGATTGCTGTGTGCTTTCTTGTGAATATTCAAAAGCGTGAGAGAGGTCAAGTTTTTGAATGTCTAAAATAAGCTTATTTTCTAATTTAAGATACAATCCATCTACATTTATCCCAGCGATAGAGAAATGTTGCGCATAGATTCCATCGCGCAAGATTCTATATCCTACATAGGAGAGCGTGCTTATGATAGCGACAAAAGTAAGCAGACTAATTAAAGTCTTTGGCTTGATTTTTGGCTTAAGTTTTGTGATTTGTTTTAGTTTTGCTTTGTATTTTTCCACGCTAATTCAACTCCCTAAAATCCTTGAAGTGCCTCAAGGTTCAATAAAGGGGATTATAGCACATTTAAACCAAATCACGCCCAAGCAATTTAGTAGAATCGATGAGTTTTTTTTGCGTGCATTTGGGAATCCTCAAAGTGGATTTATCGAATTGCAATGTAGTGATTCTGGTGGATTTTTTGATGTTT
>CAKVEH010000141.1 GCA_934728205.1 uncultured Helicobacteraceae bacterium | reverse complement strand
ATCCACTTTCGCAAAGGAATCTTTCACATCAAACAAAAAGCTATATAAGTTGTTTTTATACACCGTGTGGTCAAGTTTAGCAAGAGTGCAGAAGATTCTAGAGCTAAGCGTTGAGCTGATTTGGTTGTTGATTAAAGAGCTTACTTTTAAATCATTTACTATGCTGTGCAATGAAGTGATAGCTTCTTTCACAGCCGTGGTCGCTTCATTTGTGTCTTCTGTTTCGCTTTGTATGTCATTTGCCTCTTGTTGCATTGATTTTACCACTACCGCAATTTCTTTGGTAGCTTTTTGTGTTTTTTCTGCGAGTTTTCGCACTTCATCAGCTACCACAGCAAATCCTCTCCCGTGCTCTCCCGCGCGTGCTGCCTCAATAGCGGCATTAAGCGCGAGTAGGCTTGTTTGCTCAGCAATATCATTAATAAGTGAGATAACGCTCGTGATTTCATTGCTTCGTTGTGTGAGTGATTCTACAAGTTGTGTTGAGACTTGCATTTTTTCATAAAGAGTTTCGATTTCGCTAATGGCATTATTGCTCATATTCATTCCATATTCGGCTCTATCTATACCTTCGTTTGTGTGATTTACCACTTCACTTGAAGCAGACAGAATGTCTTGCAATGCGCCTTGTGTCCCCATAATGCCAGAGGTAAGCGATTGAGAGTAGGTCTCAAACATATCAAAATCCTCATCTTTATCACTGCGTAAATCCACAGGCAAGATAGAATAAAACACACCGCCATCGTGGGCGAAGTGCTTCACACTAAACTCACCAGAAGGCAGACAAACATTGCCATCTTGTGCATTTAAATGAGGGATTATAGAATCTAGGTTTGCCATTTTTTGTGCTTGTTCGTTTTTGAAAAAGACTTCACCATTTTTGATGCCTACGATGACTTCTTGTTGTGTGAATCCAAAAGCGGCTTTATAAGATTCAATTTGTGCTTTTAGATTCTCAATCTCTTTGTTTTGCGCATTTGTAGTGCTTGATTGAGGCTGTGTGTTACTTGAGCTAAAAAATCCCATACTAACTCCTTTTAGGCTATATTTGTTGGACCAAGTATAGCACATTTTTGTTTTTGCAATCCATTAAGGCAGTTGTTTTATGGGACATTTTGTTTGGGTTTGATACATTTTAATTAAATTTTCACAAATTATGATAAAAAGTCTTTTTATTTTACCTATTTATGATAGTATTTTGAGAATACAAAATCTTAAAGCAAAATTATAAGGAGTCAAAAATGGTTGGCAATTCTCGGTTAGAAACACTTGAATCTATATTAGATAGATTGCGCTCAGACATTAGAAAAAATGGGTTGAAAAACTCTAAGCAACGCGAGGAGATTCTCACAGTGCTATATAAAAGTGGCACACACTTAAGTCCAGAAGAAATCACTAATAAAATCCGCACGCTTGATAAAAACGCGAGCATTTCATCGGTGTATAGAATCTTAAAGTTTTTGGAAGAAAGTGGATTTATCACAGCATTAGAGGCAGATAAAAGTGGCAGACGCTATGAAATCGCCGCAAAGGAACACCACGACCATATTATTTGCATAGATTGTGGTGATATTATCGAATTTGTGAATCCACAGATTGAGCGCATACAAGTTGAGACTACGGAGCAATTTGGCGCAAAACTCATTAGCCACGATATGCGATTGTTTGTGCGTTGTGCTAAATGCAAGGGTTTGCACACAAATAACTAAAGTATTACCATCTTAGCAAGGATTGTCCCACTCCTTGTAAGACTTAGCACACTTCCTACACAGGCAAGATATTTTGCAGTGTTTGCTTCATTAGTGGAAAGGTGCTAAATCCATCGCTCTCCATAAAGTGCCCGCCTTTTTGCACTGCTATAAACTCCGCTTGTAGCGCATTTGCTAAGTCTTTCGTTGAATCTAAAGGCACGATTTCATCATCGTGCGCAGCGATGACTATGCGCTTGGGGGCTAGGCGGATAATTTTTTCACAATTAAGCGGTGTATTTGTAAAGCTATCAAGTTCGCTTAAATGTGCTAGTGGTTTATAAAAGCCCGATACTAAAACAATACCACCAAGTGTGATAGAATCTGATAAACTCTCAATATAGCGCAAGGAGGCAATGCAACCCAAGCTATGTCCTATGATATAGGTGTGCTTACTTGGGTTTGGGAGAGTTTTGGTAAGTGTTTGCACCCATTGTGTAGGAGTTGGATTGCTTGGATTTGGCATAGCAGGGATTAGCGTGTCATATCCCAAATCTTTAAGCCAATGTGATAAATCCACAAACCAATGCTTATTAGGGTGCGCATCATAGCCGTGAATGATACACACTTGCTTTTGCTGTGGATTTGATTGTTGTGTTTGTTGCATTGAGAATCTATCCCCTAGTATGTGGATTTTTGACACCTTGATGTGGATTGCCTCCACCCTTGCCACCTAATTGTTTTAACTCGCCATTTTGAGAGATTGCAAATGCTCCTCCAAAACCTTTTACAAATCGCCCTTCTTCATAAGTAAGTTTAATTAAATGAAAGTCCAAAAAGTTTCGTATGGTGCTAATGCCACCGCCAGAGCCTTGTTTTCTCTCAAATTCATCATACACTCTATCAAATTCTGCTCCACGCTCTATAAAAGTCGCTTTAACTCTATATCGCAATCTTTTACGCACAATCACAGAGGCTGCCCTACTTTCATCTTCTAAGAAAAGCACCTCAATATTATGTGGATTGCCTTTTATACTTGCGTAATGTTCGGCAGTCTCACTAATGTAAATGTAATCGCCACTTGTAGTTTGGATAATAGGCGCATACGAGCAGAGCACCTCGCCATTTGGATTAAGTGTGGCTAGACATACAGAGCCAAAAGAAGCCTTAAATTCATTAAGTTCATCTTTAATTTTGCCATAATCGATATTTTTTTTCGCGCTCATACAAAGCTCGATAATCACATTGGTAAGGTTTTCTTCATCTGCTTTTGCAGGGAAGTCTATACGCAGATTCTCTCCGTTATTGTAAGTTATATTTAAACCGCCCAAATCTACACTTTTCAAGCAGACATCTTTGACTTCACTCACACCTGCGAATTTACTTACCAAATCCACAAGATTGGCTCTATGTTGTTCATTCATATGACTAATGATACTTGCAAAACTCATTGTATCTCCTTTAATTATGATATTAGTATTTATAAATGATAACAAAAAATTTTTAATTTGTGATAAATTGTTTGTTTTTTTACATTTTGTGCTTTAATATGAGAATCTACCCTAAATCTCCTAAATATTTTAACCCCATACTACACGCGATGATAACGCCAATAAGCAAAAGTTTATCAAAATTTTTGCTTTCTTTGAAAAATACAATTCCCACCATTACACCTCCGCACGCTCCTATGCCTGTCCATATCGCATACGCCACGCCCATCGCAATCTCGCGCATAGCAAGAGAGAGGAATGAGAGACTTAGCATAAAAAGGAGGGCAATGAGTAAAACATAAATATTTTTACCA
>CAKVEH010000140.1 GCA_934728205.1 uncultured Helicobacteraceae bacterium | reverse complement strand
GCGTGATTTTGGTGTTTAATTTAAATTTGTAATCCCTACTTACATCGGTGAAAATATCCTTGAGCGCGATTAAAAAACTTTCCATAAAATTTTCTTCACTTAATTTTCTTTTTTGATTGTTGGCGTAGATGATATTTTGAAGTGTCCTATCTTTTAGTATTTCTTGCGAGGTTTGGAGAGATTGATTGAGCGCGGTTTGAAACACTATAAGACTAGAATCTAGCGCATTGTTTTTTTCTTGGATTTGTGTAATAGTATGCTTTGCTTTTGCCTCTAGAGCTTGATTTTGCGCTCTTTCTTGGGCGATAAATTCTTGCAATTCCTCATTATTTGCGTTTAGCAGTTTGAGTTTTAAATGGAAATCTTGCGTGAAATCTTGTGTGATTTTTGTGAGATTTTTACTCGCTAAAAAAAGTATATCCCTATGTTTTAGGCTATTTTCCCCAAGCAACATAGAATCTAAATATTGCTCTAAGGCTTCAAAGCCGTTTTGTGTGTTTGAGGGCTGTGAGAGTTTGAGATAGCTTGAGATTGGGAGAAATGTAATGCGTGAGAGCACGCTTTTGGTATCAATTTTGGCGGAGATTTTTTTAATTTGATTCTCTAGGCTTTGTTTGGTGTAATTTAGGCTTTGTTGCAATTCATTTGAGCTAATCAAATCAATTTTAGTCAGCACGACAAGCAAGCGAGAAATGTTGCGCTCTAAAAGCGTCTCTAAAATAAAATCTATATCTACTTGTGTCGCCGCACAACTCGCATTCATTAAGTGGATTACCAAATCGCAATCATTTAAATATGATTTTGTAATTTCCTCTCTTTTTGTAATGGGGTCATCAAGTCCGGGTGTATCGACTATATCCACGCCATTTTGTAAAAATTTTAGCGGTGTGAAAAGCTCGACTTTTTGGATTAAATTACACATTTTGCTATCGTGGTTTGCTGAAGTGTAAGTGGCTAATTCATTGAGTGTAATATCTTGTGTGCGGGTGTTTGGCAAAATATACTGCCCCAAACTTTCTCCAAATTTCTTTTGACTTTGTGTGATAAATTCGCGCAAGCCTTTATCAAACTCGCTATCTTGGATTAAATCCTCCCATTGTTTAGTGCTCCAAAAATATACTTTCGCGCCTTGTTTGTCGGCAAACTTTAGCACGGTGAGATTCGCGGTTTCTGGGATAGTTGAGGTAGCGAGAATCTCTTCTCCTAAAAGCGCGTTTAAAAACGAGCTTTTACCAGCACTAAGCACGCCCGTAACGCCGATTGAAAATTTTTGATTCTCAAGGTTATTATGCACTCTATCAAGCAAATTTATAGAGCGTTCTTGGAGTGTCGCCTCCTCTTTGCTTGCCTTTGCAATTTCTTTAATCTCATTATGCAGAGATTTGATTTTTGTTTTAATATCACTTAGAGTGGTATATTTGGATTGTGTTTTATTGAGAGAATCTAGCCTATCACAAAGGGTTTTGCAATGCTCTTTTGTGATGATATGGGCGTGGCAGAGTGTCGATAAATATGTTTGCAAATGCGTGTCTAATAATGGTGCAATGGCATTTTGACATAACTCTATAAGCTCAAGGCTAGGAGAGGCATTAAAAAATTCATTAAAAAATTCATTAAAAATCGCACTTTGTGAAAACAAGGCAAAATTTTCCTCATTACACGCAAGAGTGATGGCAAGAAATTCTGGGGCATTTTTATAGTATTGTAAAAACGCTTGATTCTCACTCATAATAGTTCTTTAGGGATTTTGTAAAATATCTAATCGCTTTTGAATAACACTCAATTCATAACGCAAAAAGTTTAAGACCATTTCTTATTTGTCGCTTTGTTTATCCGTGCTAAGCCCCTCAAAGAGCACCAACAATCGCTCTTCAAGTAATTGTAAAAACGCTTTTTCGTTGCTTAGTCTATCGCCTTTTTTTGCTTCACTCATTGTAGCAAACACAGAGGGATTGTAGCTGGTAGCACTCATTGTGTTGAGATTTTTCAGTGCGCGTTCTGAAAGATTGAAGTTTTGGTTGGCAAAGTTTTTGAGTTCTCTATCGATAGTTTGTTTATCACCCAAAAAAGTATGTGATTGTGCGGATTGTGTATTTTTTGCACTATGGAGCGTTTCAAACGTGATGTCTTGTTTTTGCAACACACGGATAGAGGTCTCTTGCCCGTCTTCTGGCAGACTTTCTATATCGTTGATTGTTTCTAAAATGATGTCTTTTAGTTCCATTTCCCTAACCACTCTTTAAAGATTCTCGCCTGCTCTTTGTCGTTAATGTGTGCAAACACCTCTAGCCATTTGGAATCTGGGGTTTTATTTTTTGGTGGATTGCTTAATCGCTCAACCCCGAGTTGCGCTTCAACACTGCCTTGATTGCTTAAGTCTTTATAAATTTGGAGTGCCTGTTCTTTGCGCCCACTAAACTCATAAATACTCGCCATAACAAGCGTTTTTAAACTCATTGCCAATCCTTTCTATAATGAGATATTGTAGCGAAATTTTTAAATTCTCTTTCCTTATTTTTGCAAAATGACATCTATGTCCTTTGGTGGAGTAAAGATAAATAGAGAATCTTGTAATGTTGGGTTTGCTACGACATTATTAAAAATGATTTTTGTGGGACTGCCGAGCTGGTCTGTGTATAGGATACTTATTGGCAAGCCATTTTTATCAATCGTTAAGGTATATTCTATCTCATCAACGCGTGCAATGTATCTGCCCGTTTGCTTATTGTGAGAATCAAGCTCTGGAGTGGCATTAGAGAGTATTTCAAAAAAATCACCCGAGCCCTGCACCGAGCCAATGTATGCTTGCGCAAGTGATGGCTCATATACAGCGAATTTTCCATTGTTGATAAACACTTGCTTATCCATTGGGGGAGAATAATCCCATTTTGCTTTATTTGGCATTTTTGCATACAACACGCCATAATAGCTTGCCTCCAAACCTCCTTCCGCGCTGATAATTTGCTCAAAATTTGCCTTTAGGCTTTTGAGATTGGTATTAAGTCCTGCGCCAAACACATTTGCGCTCACTGCAAGTTGGCAAAGCAAAATATACATACATACACGAAAAATCTTCATTTGTTACTCCTTATTTGGCTTGCAAATGCAAAATGCAATCCATAATTTTTTGGGCAATTTGTTTGGGACTTAGAGCACAATCCTTAGGGCTTATGATAATGTCTGCTTGATTTTTATACACGCTAGACCTAGCCATAAACAATTCTTTTGCTTTAATGACATCATTAAAAAGAGGGCGAGATTCTCGTTGTTTTGTGTCTAATCGTTTAGTGATGCTTTCAAAATCATTGTCTAAAAAGACGACTACACCAAGATTGCGCATATCATTAAAGACAGGCATTCCACCACCTGTGGCTATGACACAACGCCTAGCGTTCGTTTGAAGCCACTGCAATAGGCGAGATTCCATATTGCGAAACGCACTTTCGCCCAAGTCTGCAAAAATTTCATTTATGGATTTATTGATAATGGATTGTATCAACTCATCACTATCGCAAAAAAA
>CAKVEH010000139.1 GCA_934728205.1 uncultured Helicobacteraceae bacterium | reverse complement strand
TTATCCAAATTACTCGCATTTAAATCGCTAGATTCCCCCAAATCTAGTGCGTCTAAAATTGTCTTTGCATTTGTCAAAATCTCGCGCTCTTTTTGTGTGATTTTGTAAAAAATCTCGCACAAATTCTCATCTAAAATATCATTTGAATCCAACGCTGCTTCATAAAATTTTAGCGATTTTTCTCTCTCATTTATTGCTAAAAATAAGATTCTTGCTTCGCTTTTTTGTGTCGCTAAAATCTCGCCCATTTGCCACACTCCACTTATGAATCCAAACTTTTTGCCATTTGGTTTAACTTCGCGCAAATTGCCTCTAGATTCTCTTTTTTTACCCAATTTTCCCACAAACTAGGCTCAAAAATGGCTTTATCATACTCGATTGTCGCACTTCCCACAATGGCATTGACTTTGATATTTTTTACAGCGGGCAGACTTTGCAAAAGTGTGATGATAAAGCCCTCACTCCCTTCCCCCGCACTACTTTGAGGTAAAATCTCACGCAAACTTGTTTCATTCGCCCATTTTTGTATTGCGGGGATTTTGGTTACATTCACGCGGATACGAATGCGTCCGGGGATATGATGAATAATGCTAAAAAACTCTGCCACTTGGGCTATATCACTCATTGGAATTTGCATTTGTCCTCCTTTTTATTTGTGGATTTTATATGGATTTTTATTAAAATTTCGCCCGATTTTATGCAAAATCCCTCTCTAAATATTTCTCTTACAAAGCCCCTAAATTTTGGCGTGATTGTAGCATAAGTTGTGTTACAATTTTGGCGTAATTTAGCTCTAAAAGGAATTTTATGCACGACATTTCTCATCTCACAGCCCCCATAAATGACATTAAAAACGCGCTTAATCAAGCCAAACTAAGCGAGTATGAATACGAGCAGATTCTAAAAATTTTAGGACGCACGCCAAATGCCATTGAATTAGGCATTTTTAGCGCGATGTGGAGCGAGCATTGCAGTTATAAATCAAGTAAAAAATATTTGCGTGGATTCCCTACAAGTGCGGATTGGGTGATTCAAGGACCGGGCGAGAATGCTGGCGTGATTGACATTGGTGAGGGCTATGCCGCCGTGTTTAAAATAGAATCACACAACCACCCAAGCTTCATAGAGCCAAATGCTGGTGCGGCTACGGGAGTGGGGGGCATTATGCGTGATATTTTTACAATGGGGGCGCGCCCTGTGGCAAGCCTAGATTCCATACGATTTGGAGATATTGACGCGTTAGATTCGCTTGGTAAAAAACATCGTTATTTATTGCGTGGCGTAGTCGAGGGAATCGGTGGCTATGGGAATTGTATGGGTGTGCCTACCATTGGCGGAGAGATGAGCTTTGAGTCCTGCTATAATGGCAATATATTGGTAAATGCTTTTTGTCTAGGGCTGGCAAAAAAAGAAGAAATATTCTACGCTAAGGCTGAGGGTATCGGGAATCCTGTGATTTATGTAGGCTCAAAAACAGGGAGAGATGGCTTGGGTGGAGCAGTGATGAGCTCTGATAGTTTTAGCGAAGATTCTAAACATTTGCGTCCCACCGTGCAAGTGGGCGACCCATTTGCCGAGAAAAACTTACTAGAAGCGTGTTTAGAGCTTTTTAAGCACGATTATATCGTGGGGATTCAGGATATGGGCGCGGCGGGACTTACGAGCTCTAGCTTTGAAATGGCGGGTAAAAGTGGCTCTGGTATGCGATTAGAGCTTGATAAAGTCCCAATGCGAGAATCACAGATGAATCCCTATGAGCTAATGCTAAGTGAAAGTCAAGAGCGAATGCTAATATGCGCAAAAAAGGGTTGTGAGGATAAAGTGCTAGAGATTTTCCAAAAATGGGAAGTCGATGCGGCAATCATCGGTGAAGTAACTAACAGCGGACTTATGGATCTCTATTGGTTTGGCAAGCAATGTGCGCAAATCCCTATCGCACCACTAAGTGAAAATGCACCAATACTTGATAGGCCGCTACAAACTACAAACCGCGAAAATAGCAAGGCAAAAGACTTGCAAACATCTCTAAGTCCGCAAAAAGTCTTTGAGCTACTCTTAAGTAGTGTAGAAGTGAGTGATAAAAAATGGGTATATAGTCAATATGATAGCACCGTGCAAGCAAACACCATAGTCTCTTGTGGGCAAGGCGATGGAAGTGTAATGCGCATTAAAGGGACAAATCTTGCACTTGCGATGAGTGTGCAATGCAATGTGCGCTATTGCCACCTTAATCCATACGAGGGAGCGCGGCTAAGTGTGGCAAGTGCTGGGCGTAAATGCGCCACACGCGGAGCAGTGCCAAAGGCGATTAGTGATTGTCTCAACTTTGGCTCGCCTAACAACCCGCAAGTAATGTGGGAATTTGCGCAAGTTTGTGAGGGGATAAAGTCCGCTTGTGAAGCACTCAACACGCCTGTGGTAAGTGGAAATGTAAGTTTGCATAACCAAAGCGATGGCGTGGATATTTATCCTACACCTAGCATTGTAAGCGTGGGGGTTATTAACGATTATCACAACACAATTACAAGTGCGTTGCAAACGAGTGGGAATCACATTGTGTTACTTGGTGAGCTTACGCCAAACTTCGCTGGCTCACTCGCTCAAAAGATTCTCGAAGGAAAAATTTATGGACAAATCCCGCGCATTGATTTACAAAAAGAACTCAAACTTTGGGAACTTTTACAAGCCACTATCTCGCAAGGCATTATTAAAAGTGCTAAAAGTGTGGGCGAGGGAGGATTAGCAATCGCATTGGCAAAAATGGCACTATTGGGTGATAAGGGGATATGCGTGCAAAGTGGCTTTGATACTCCATTGCATCTTTTCGCGCAGTCGCCGAGCTGTGTGCTTGCAGAGGTAGCTCCAAATGGCATAGCCACACTCACACAAAGCGCGCAAAAACTTGGATTAAATGCGCGTGATATTGGCATTATAACCACGCAGGGCGAAAAAATCCAAATAGATTCTATCATTATAGAATCCAAACACGCCAAAGAACTCTATTTTGAGAGTTTTGCAAAAATCGCCACCAAAGATTTGTAAAACAATAACAAAAACATAAAAACAAAGTTGCGCTATAATGCAACCTTAAGTAATTTTTGAGAATCTATGACATTAAGGGAATCCAAATGCTTTCGCTCCAAACGCTCACACCAAAAGAATTTTTTAAACCACTTTATTTCAAAAACCAAATCCAAGAAGATGATTTTACGACATTTACACAAACCTTACAAAACTACACAAAAGCACTCCAAATCTCACTAGAAAACAAAAGCACTAGCGAACGAAGCATAGCCACTAATGAGCTAAAAGACTTCTTTAGTAAGCTAGGATTCCAAGCAAGAGCTGAGCAAGAAAACGCAGGCAAAAAATCAAGTGCGATAGACTTAGCATTGCTTAAAGATGGGCAAGTAGAAGTCATTGTAGAATCCAAACTCCCCACAAACAAAGGAATGCTTGCACCTGATAATGTAGTTTGTGATTCTTTGTGTGAGGTTATTTTGTATTACTTTAGAGAGCGTA
>CAKVEH010000138.1 GCA_934728205.1 uncultured Helicobacteraceae bacterium | reverse complement strand
TTATTGAGCTTTGATAAAATGTCGATAATTTCTTGGACTTCATTATTTGAGAAGCTCTCCAAAATGGCTTTTGTGTATTTTTTGGCTATCATTAGGCAATCCTTTTTGTAATGATATTGACATAATCTTTATTGTCAAACTTTATGTCTTTTGAATACATCACATCACTTAAGATTTCTTCCACGCACTCTCTTTTGGCGCGGATTTGCTCAAATTCCATATTAGATTCCATTGTATTTATCATTGATTGGATTTGTGCGTTGGTTTGTTCTTGGATTTTTTGTGCGATATGTTTGCCCTCACGCTTAGCATTCTCGACAATCTCTTTTGCTTTAATTGCACTTTCTTTTAGTCTTTTTTGTGCGTTTTCTTTATCCTTGCTCACGGCCTTTAGTTTGTTTTGTGCTTCTTGTAGTTGATTTATGATGTTGTTCTTGCGATTGATAAAGATAGCCTTAATCTTGCCAAATGCGAGGTAAAATAAAATCGCAAAAAACAGCACAAAATTGATAAGCCGCACGACAAAGTCGCTCTCCTCAAACCCACCAGATGCCAATGCCACGCTAGGCAAGGCAAGCAACACACTAAGTAAAAAAACTTTTTTCACACTCTCTTTCATCACTTTCTCCTTGACTGCATTTAGATTTGTTGTAATTTTGCTTGAATACTCTGCTTGTATTCACCGATGTGGTTTAAGAGTTCCTTT
Organism: uncultured Helicobacteraceae bacterium; assembly: GCA_934728205.1. Lineage (GTDB taxonomy): Bacteria > Campylobacterota > Campylobacteria > Campylobacterales > Helicobacteraceae > Helicobacter_F. The sequence goes on along the minus strand of CAKVEH010000138.1, from coordinate 2,836 downwards.
TTAAGATTCTCGCGTTCGCTAGCAAGCTCTTTATGAAACTCGACCATTTTAGAATCTAGCTCTTGCTTTTTTTGCGCTATTGTAGATTCTGAGAGTGCTCTTGCTTGGGCAGTGGCTTTATCGATGATGGCTTTTGCTTCTTTTTGTGCCTCGCCCAAAACTTCGGCAATTTGCTTCTCAATCTCGGCAATTTGCTGAGTGCTCCCCTTGATGTCGTGTAAATCTTTATTTATCATCGCATCGCGCTCGTCCATAAAGTTTAACAAAGGCTTATATAGCCATCGATTAAGCAGGACAAGCAGTATAATAAAGCATATAAACACTAAAAGCATAAGCTGTGGATTTACTGATATTCCCATTTATCTCTCCTTGTAAAATATCCAAGATTTGATTGATTGTAACAAATTTAGCAGTTTTTGTAAGTAGTTAATGTGAAATTTTTGCAATAAAAGACTCAATTTCTACATTTTTACTAAATGTAATGCAAAGTTGATTATTTTTTACACTTACTTTAAAGTCGTTTTCAGCAAGCATATCTTTTGCTTGCTTTAAAAGCGATTGATTGATGGTTGTGGTGGTAGATTTTTTAGATGGGCTTTTTGATTCTTGTGATTTTTGCGTGTCCTTAATATTTCTTACCAATGATTCTGTTTCTTGCACGCTAAGCTTTTGCCCAAGTATGGAATCTAGCATAAGTTTTTGGTCTTTAGGGCTAAGGGTTACAAGAACTTTGGCGTGTCCTTGCGTGATTTTCCCCTCTATTATGCAATCTTGGACAAATTTTTCAAGTTTAAGCAACCCGAGTGTATTAGCAATTTGTGGGCGTGATTTCTTAATCCTTGAGGCGAGTTCATCTTGGGTGATGTTATATTCTTGCAGGAGCTCTTGGTAGGATTGTGCGAGCTCAATAGGATTTAACCCCTCACGCTGAATGTTTTCGATGAGCGCAAGTTCGCGCAATTTTTTTTGCGCATCAGAATCTAAAAGCACCGCACGAATGTTGCTTAATCCCGCGAGCTTACTTGCTCGTAATCTGCGCTCGCCTGCAATCAAAATATACTCCCCACCCTCACCTTCTTGCACGACCACAGGCTGAAGCAATCCGTGCTCCTTAATGGAATCTGCAAGTTCTTGGAGCTTGCTTGCTTCAAAGGTTTTTCTAGGTTGATGAGGATTTGGTTTAATATTTTCTATACTTAAATCAAGCACAAGCTCATTTTGAGCGTTAAGATTGTTTTCATACTCTTGAGAGACTTCGCCAAATACGGCACTAAGCCCCCTGCCTAATCCACGATTCTTTGCCATTACGCGCCTTGCAAGATAAATTCTGCGAGGTTTTGATATGCCATAGAGCCATTAGACTTTGCATCATAGAGCATTATAGGCTTACCAAAACTTGGAGATTCTGCTAGCCTTACACTTCTTGGCACAATGATAAATTCCTTCTCTTCATTTTTAAACAAATGTTTTTCAAAATGGTGCAACAAATCATCAAAAACTTGTTTTGAGAGGTTTTGCTGAGTGGAATACATTGTCGGCAAGAAGCCACGAATACTCAAATCAGGATTGCTTGTGTCTTTGATGACTTTCACCGTATTAAGCAACTGCGCCAAACCTTCTAGTGCGTAAAATTCGCATTGAATAGGCACGATTACAGAATCTGATGCTACCAGCGCATTCACGGTTAATGCACCAAGTGCGGGAGGCGAGTCGATAATGATAAAATCATATTCTCCGCGCACCTCTTCAATTTTATGGCGCAAAATGCTCTGGGCAGATTTTTTGTTGTAAAAATCTTTTTCAAATCCAGCAAGGCTAATATTTGATGGCACAATATGCAAAGTTTCTATATCTTCATTTTGGATAAGCACTTCAGAGAGCTTTTTTGAACCACTTAAAACGTGGTATATGTCTGCTTGGACTTCACTCCTGCGGATACCAAATGTCGTTGTTGCATTTGCTTGTGGGTCGCAATCAATCAATAAAACGCGCTTGTTTGAACAAGCCAAACTTGCCGCCAAATTAACCGCCGTTGTTGTCTTTCCTACGCCACCTTTTTGATTGGCGACAGTGATAACTTCACTCATTGTGTAACTCCTAATAATAAAATGTGGGATTATCTAAAGCTATAGATTTTTTGAGAATCTAGCTCTAATGCGCCGTCCTCGCACAACTTAACTCCATCGAATGACATTTGCACACCATTATGATGAAAGTTAAAAGCTAAATTGTTTTGAAATTCTAACTTATATAAGCTGAAAATCTGCTTCCATAAAAGCTTTTTTTTTACATTTTTGCAAAATTTCTTAACAAATTCGCGTGGCACGATTTTTTGGCTTGCTCCCTTCTCCAAAGTGCAAAATCGTCCAACTTCATTTTTATTTGAGTCATTGCTGCTGTGTGGCTGATTATGCAGGTTTATCCCGATTCCACATACGATAACTTCCCTACACAAGCTGTCTTTGACAATGGTGCTAAGCACTCCACCAATTTTTTTATCCCCTACATAGATGTCATTAGGCCACTTTAACCACGCTTTTGAGCCAAGTTCTGCGAGTTCTTGCTTGCATAAAAATCCAAAATAAATAGATGTAGATTCTATTTTCAAGTCTTGTGGCAAGGCGTTTCTATCAATGGCAAATGAAAAATACAGCGCATTTGGGACTTTTTCCCATACATTACCTCTTGAGCCAATGCCCCTGCTTTGAATCTTGCAAGTTACACAAATGGGTGCGACTAACTCTCCACTTTTGATGCAATCTACCAAAAATATTTGTGTAGATTCTAACTCCTCGTATTCTAAAAGCTCCATTGTTGCACCACTACTTCTAATCTA
>CAKVEH010000137.1 GCA_934728205.1 uncultured Helicobacteraceae bacterium | reverse complement strand
GATACATTCCTCTTCGCCTTTATGTGTGCTTGCCCCAAGCACGACAAGTTTGTTTGGTTTATCATAATTTTTTGTTGGTTTTGGAAGATTAAGCATTTTAAGATTCCCAAATACACTTACATTGCGTGATTTAAACGATTGCAAACGCTTTTTGTCCTTTTGACTTTGAGCAAGCACCACATCGATATATTTGAAAATCCCCGCATAAAACTCTCGCAACCGCTGATAACTTTTATAACTTCTATCTGAAATCCGCGCATTGAGCAAAAAAGTCTTTGCCCCTGATTTTTTTGCCACAAAAAAGAGCATTTTCCACAACTCTGCCTCCATAACCACAAGGCTTTTAAGTTTATCAAGTTTGCTTTGCCATAGCGGGAGAAAAATCTCAAAAGGCAAATACTTCACAAATACGCGTGTTGGATATTTATCGCTAAAAAGTCGCCTTGCTTCTGCATTCCCTGTGTGTGTAATGGTAGTAATCAAAATAACACAATCGCTCTGTCGCATTAAAATTGCGTTAATAATAGGCTCTAGCGAGCGCACTTCACCAAACGAACACGCGTGAAACCAAAAATGTGGCTCAACCAAAAGACTTAAATGTGAAGCAAAAAATCGCTGCGGGATAGAATCTTTATGCTTGGAGCGCAAACTTGAAACTAAAAATATAGGAATGCAAAACACATACAAAATCACACAAAGCAAAAAATATACAAGTGGGAAGCGAAGTTTTCTTCTCCTTTTGGCTACGCTTACTTTGCCTTTTTTTGCCTGAAGATGTGAAAATTCTACGGAAGCAAAATCTTTTGGGCTCATTTAGCTCTCCTTAAACCCACACTCTAACCCACCAAAAAGCACAGAAATACTTTCACTGCCACAAGGCACAGACTTTGGAATCTCCCATATTTCATTTTTCAGTGTGATGACTTTCGCTCCCACCCCATTTGCCTGCAAATGAGAATCTATGAAGTTTTGAAGTTCGTAGTTAGTCATAGCGTTATCACTCACAAAGGCTTGGAGACTAGAAAGTTTATCAAAATATGCAAACGCGCTTGCAAGGACACTCAAAAGTATAGGAGCAGAAAAAATACCGCCCGGTGCGTGAGATGAATATTTTTGTGAGGATAAATGTGGTGCGGAATCTGAGCCAAATGCAATTTTTGGATTACCGCTTAATGCGGTTTGCAAAAGCGCGTCCCTATCTCTTGGGCTTTTTAACATTGGCTTACAAAATAAATCAGGGCGCATTAACCCACCCATAACATCATCAAGACTTAATAAAATGTGATGCAAACTCAGTGTGCCATAAAGATTCTCAAACTCCTCTAGCAATACAAGCGAGCGAGAATCACTAATATGCTCAATGATGATTTTTAGCTTTGGGAAAGTTTTTGCCAAAAAGGCAAACACACTCAAAAACTCAAACTCTCTATCTAAACAATATCCTGCACTCTCCCCGTGAATGCAAAGTATAAAGCCTAAATCTTGTGCATAAGCTAAAATTTCAAGGAGATTCTCACTAAGCACTTCTTTTATGCCACTTTCACTACCCGTAGTCGCACCTTTTGGATAAAGTTTAAGAATCTTTAATCCACTTTCCTTAGCCTTTTTAAGCTCATCTTTGCCAAGAGATTCTGTGAGGTAGAGACTTACAATGGGGAAAAAATCTTTAATCCCTTTTTGATTTGCAAGGTTGAGAATTGTATCTTGGTAATCTAGTGCTACGGAAGTATTTGTGAGTGGCATTTTTAGATTTGGCATTGCGAGGCAGGAAACAAAAGCACGCGCACTAAATGGCAAAACGCTCTCTAGCATTTGCCCCTCGCGCAGGTGTAAGTGCATATCAAGCGGATTGCAAAGCGCAATATCGCCAAACTCTCTAGAGCGCAAAAAATCCTTTGCAAAACTGCCTAAAAACTGCTCATATACACTCAAAATCACTCCTTAAATTTGATTGTTTTATCCACAAGCCTGCAAAAGAGTGAGCATTGCTTGCTTATATGTCAATGCTGTCTCCTTAGTATCTGCCTCAAACCTGCTCACAAGCACGGGTGTAGTATTACTCGCACGCAACAATCCCCAGCCGTTATGGAAAACAACGCGCAATCCATCAATATCAATAATCTCTCTAATCAGCGGAAAATTACTTATATCAATATTTTTAAGCTCCTTTGGCATAGGGGGATTGTTTGATTGTTGCACGCTTTGAATCGCGCACAACATTACCTTTAGATTCTTAATGAGGATAAATTTTTGTTCCTCTGTGCTTTGTATCTTTTCTTCTGGGGTAGAAAACATTGTTGGGAGGGATTTTATTTGAGATTCTATCTCTTTAGGGCTATGGTGCAAAAAGAGTTCTAACGCCCTAAAAGCCGAATAAATAGCATCATCATAGCCAAAATATCGCTCTTTAAAGAAAATATGCCCACTCATTTCAGCAGCCAAATGAGCGTTTAGCTCTTTTAGCTTGACTTTTAAATTTGAATGTCCTGTCTTATACATCACTGCCTTGCCAATCTTATCAATCTCATCATACATTACACTTGAGCATTTTACTTCGCCAACGACAATAGGTTTAATCCCGCGTGAAGCCATTTCCCTTGCAAATAAAATCGCCAACTCATCGCCCTTGTAGCTGTAATTTTCACTCAACAATGCTAATCTATCCGCATCGCCATCAAAGGCTATACCAATAGGGATTTGTCTATCTTTCATCGTGCGTTTTATATCGTGCAGATTCTCTTCTTCGCTTGGGTCTGGGTGATGATTAGGGAATGTGCCATCTGGCTCGAAAAATAATGGCACATAAGAAATATGAAGAGAATCTAAAATATCTTTCATTGCCACGCCAGCCACTCCATTGCCACAATCAACAGCAATTTTATAAGGAAAATTGCGCAATGATTCAAATTGTGTGGTTAAAAAATCAATATACGCTTGCAACGCGCCAATTTTGCGAATCTTTGGGCTTTTGGATTCTCTAAATGGGTGGCTTTGCAATTCACTTACAATCTTTATACCAAGATTTTTAATCTGCTCTCCATAAAATGGTGCATTTTGCAAGGTAATTTTAAAACCATTGTATTGTGGTGGATTGTGGCTACCTGTAATCATTATGGAATTTTTGCAAGGAACATTATCTATTGTATTAAATGTCGCAAAATACGCCACAGGCGTGGGAATCAATCCTAATTCATACACATCAATCCCCTCGCTCTCAAAGCCACTTTTAAGCCAAGACAACAAAGTTGGCGAATGCGTGCGAGCATCATAGCCGATGCTTATGCAGTCCTCGCCACGCGCTTTTAATTCTAATCCAAGTGTGCGCCCGACATTAAACACAACCGCTTGATTTAAATCCTTTTCAAAAATACCACGAATATCATATTCCCTAAAAATCTTCATAATATCGCTATTTTGTGTTTCTAGCATTTACGCTCCCTATGAAAGTGAATTTGTAAGTGCAAAATTTTACAAAAACTTTAGCAGAAATTAGATACAATCAAGCATTTTTCACACTAAAACCTTTTAATTTTACGGCATAAAGGACTAC
>CAKVEH010000136.1 GCA_934728205.1 uncultured Helicobacteraceae bacterium | reverse complement strand
CGATACGCGTGAGTAAAGACAAAAGGTTCCATATAATCACTTCTATCAGCCTCTAACTTATTACACTCGCTTGCGCAACTCCCACATAATATACAATCCCATTGCTTAGAGATTTTGTCATATTCTTCTTGGGTTTGCTTGCAGCCCTTTTCTTCGCTAAATTCAGATTTTGCCACCATAGCAGGACGAATTTTGCGAAGATTCTCAATAGATGGCTCCCAATCCACAATCAAATCACTAATCACACGAAAATTGCCTAAAGGAGAGATTCTAATAGAATCTGGATTGTCATATTCTTTGAGTAAGTCGTCCATTATCGTATCACACGCCAAATATGAATGTCCATTCACCCGCACCGCACACGCACCACAAATCGCAGATTTACAAGATGCAGTGAAGTTTAGCGTAATGTCCTTTGTTTGCTTGATTAAAAGCAAAAGCGAAAGCAAAGTTTTGCCTCTAATAAGCCCATCTTCTAATTCATAAGCCTGCTCATAAGACTTTTTACCATCAAATCTATCTACAACTACTTTCATTGCGGTTTCCTCCCATCAAGTGGATATTGTGTTACCACGACATCTTTATAGCTTAGTGTTAGCTCCTCATTTTCCATTTTTACAATGCTATGCTTTAAGAATTGCTCATCATCGCGCTTAGGATAATCTTCTCTTGTATGTGCGCCACGAGATTCAAGGCGATTTCTCGCTGCTAGACACGCACATTTTGAGAGTAAAATAAGATTGCCTAATTCCACATAATCCGTAAAAGCCGTATTCATTACTTCATTAGGATTAGGGACTTTAAGTTTTTTATACCGCTCCTCTATGGATTCTAGGGTATTAGCGAGTTTATCAAGTTTGCTTTGGGTTCTAAAGATTCCCATATTATCCCAATTCTCACGCCCAAGCTCTTCACGCAAAGCGTATATTTCACTTCCATTGCCCTCTGCATTGCTAGTTACCTCTTTAAAGGTGTCTTGCCATTTTTGCGCTAACTCTTGCACTTTTTTGCCATCGCTAAATGCCGCATCTTTTGCATAAGCAGCTGCGCCATTTCCAGCAAGCTTGCCTGTTACGACTGCATCAGTAAGCGAGTTTCCACCTAGTCTGTTTGCGCCGTGAATGCTTATGCAAGAAGCTTCACCGCCGACATACACACCAGCCACATTTGTGCTCATATCATCGATTTTTTCAACATCAATTCCTCCCATAGAGTAGTGAGCTGTCGGTCGCACAGGCACAGGCTCATCGACTAAATCCACATTTTCAAAGAGCATAGCTGTATGGCGAATCTTTGGCAATTTTTTCATAATAGTCTCCTTGCCTAAATGTCGCACATCGCACAATAAATATGAACCAAGACCAGAGCCAAATCCACGCCCTTCGCGAATCTCAATCTCCATAGAGCGCGCTACAACATCTCGTGGAGCGAGTTCGGCTTTTTCGTGGTATTTTTGCATAAAGCGTTCGCCTTTGTTGTTAAGCAAGTATCCACCTTCGCCACGCGCCGCTTCGGTGATAAGTGTCCCGCCATTTGATACGCCTGTGGGGTGGAATTGAATCATCTCAGGGTCTTTAAACCCAATCCCAGCACGCAATGCAGCAGCTACGCCATCGCCCGTAGCGATGAATGGTGTAGAAGTCCTGTTATAAAAGATTCTCGTGTAGCCACCTGTGGCAATGACTAGCGATTTGCAAAGCACGGGGTAGATTCCACCGCTTTGAATATCACGCAAAACCGCGCCCTCGCACTTGCCATCAACTACCGCTATGTCTAATAGCTCGTGGTCCATTAAAAATTTCACATCATTGCTAATCGCGTCATCAAGGCAGGAGTGCATTAAAATATGTCCTGTTTTATCAGCCGCATAATTGCATCGTTTCTTAGATGCGCCACCCATCATTCTTTGTGCTACCCCACTTGTTTTTTCATTTCTGCTAAAAAGTGTGCCAAGATAATCCATTTCAAAAATTGTCTTACCCGCTAATTCACAAAACTTCTCCGCTGCGTCTTGGTCGACTAAATACGCCCCACCCTTAATTGTGTCATAAGTGTGAAGTTTATACGAATCACCATCGCTAAAGTCTGTAACGCCATTGATTCCACCCTCTGCCATACAAGTAGCGTTGCGTGATGGCATCATTTTAGTAGCTACAACCACCATAGCACTTGGATTTGCCTTTCGCGCCGCCACAGCCGCACGCAATCCTGCTCCCCCAGAGCCTATGATGAGTATATCACAGCTCGGTAATCCCGAAGTGTTAAGGTTAATTTTGTTGCCACTGCCATTTTCTTGCGTGCTAGTATCACCACAACCAGCCATATACAACGCACCCACACTGATACAAGTGCCTTTTATAAAGCCTCTTCTATTGATTCTATTGATTTTACTCACTATCTTTTCCTCCTATCTATCAATTTTACTTGTTGTTGTGCTTGAAGTTTTACAAAACTTTTACCTTACTTATCCATTTCATTTGAATGTTGTGTTTTTGTGTTGCAGCCCTCCTTAATGTTGATGTAAATCTTTAACCACAAAGAATAATCCAAGCTAACTCCTTAACCCGTGCTTGTGCCTTAAGGATTTAGAGCAATCTTATTTTATTCTTCTACATAAGAATTATACTCCCCCACTCGCTTAAAGAATGCTTAAATTTAGTGAAATTGCGTGAAAATTTTATAAAATCTTAAGGTTAAGAGAATCTTGCATAGTGAGATAAAAGTATAAGGTATGATTGAAGTGATTTTTTTGCTTAGATTCTAAATCCAAGCAAAAAATCTTGTAACTAGCGAATTTTAAGTAGATTTGGCTAGTTACAAGGTTAGGTAATGTAAGAATCTAAAAAGTAAAAGGCACGACTACTTTTTTGTAGTTACCATCTTTGTCCTTGTAAGATTCACGGATTTTCCCGCAAAGCCCATCGGCTTTAAAATTCTCTGCACTAAATGTCATCTTTTTGCTATGCTGACAAATCCAAAGCACTACACCGCAGTCATTTTTGCCATCGATTATGGGTGAAATGCCCCACATATCGCTCCCTTTCATTTTTAGCACTTTGTATTTACTCTTATCTAAACCACCCTCAGCAATGACGAACTCACCCCAATTTTTATAGCCCTTAGGCTTGTCTGTGATTTGAATATTTTGGCTAAAGATTTTTACAACGCTATTTTTATGTGCTGCAGAAATCTCACTCTTTACACGCTCTATATCGCTTGCCTCATCTGCCACAAGTGGTGTAAGGACAACAAAAGCACCCAAAACCACGCCTAAACCTAAATTTCTAAACACTCGCATTTTTGCTCCTTTATATTGATTTGCCATAGATTCTAGCTTAAAAACTGCTTTTTTGCCTAAAATCCACAAGAGATTCCCACAATCTAGTAAAATTTTACACGATTACACGAGCGTGAAGCCGTGCAAAATAGAATCTACTTGCCCTATTCTTTAATTATCCCAATTTTTCTTTAAGCAGCTCATTCACCCTCGCAGGATTTACGCCTTTTGCGTTTTTCATTACCTGCCCTACAAAAAAGCCAAAGAGTTTGTCCTTGCCATTTTTATACTCCGCGACTTTATCGGCATTTGCGCTTAGCACGGCTTCAATCGCCACCAAAATCGCGCTATCATCATTCACTTGCGCCA
>CAKVEH010000135.1 GCA_934728205.1 uncultured Helicobacteraceae bacterium | reverse complement strand
GCAAAATTCAAACAAAGCAATGCTAATGCAAAAAAACCAGCGATGTATAACGCCATTGATGTCTTGTGTGTCATAGATTCTACTTCCATTAAAGGGTGTGATTTTTTCATTATTTGTCCTTATTGTTTTAACATTAATCAAAATGTTTAAAGCAAAATGTGTGCTATGATTATACACAAAAAAAGGACAAATTGCGTATGAGTGCTAAAAATGCGTTTCGCCAATGGGCTAAAATGCAACAAATTTATGCTAAAGCAAAGATTTTGCACGCTAAAATCTCTCCCCTTTCAAACCTCTCTACAAGCCCATCGCAAGCAAATCCCCTCACAGAAAATCTCCTTGCACAAAAGCCATTTGATAGAGATTCTAAAATTATTTGCAAATATCTTTTTGCACTTTTACAAAAACTTCAATCCAAAAATATTTTATTGTATGCTCCATTTGTGTTTGAAGCGGATATTTGGGAGTTAATTTGGCGATTAAAAAAGCAAAAAAAGAAAATTTTTCTCCCATTTATACAAGATTTAAGTTTTAAAATGTTACCATTGCACTTGCCATTACAAAAAAATCGTTTTGGCATTTTTGAAAGTAAATATTCTCATTTTAATTTAGCAAAAATCGACACGGCGGTGATTCCAACATTTGGGATTGACGCGAAGTTTAAGCGCGTGGGATTTGGCAAGGGAATGTATGATAGATTTTTTTCGCGTAACCATAAAATTGGACTTTATCCTAGAAAGAAAGTTTGTAAAATTTTTGTAAGTCGCACACCTTGCATAAGTCCTCGTGTCCTTACTCAATCCTTTGATATAATGGGGGACTATTTTATTAGCGCTTTGTCGTGTTGCAAAAGGACAAAGTATGATGATTGTAGTGTATATAGTAGGCGTGCTCCTTTTCGGCGTTATCGTTGCCTGCGTTACTTACCTAGTAAGCAAAAAGGTATTTAGTTCTAATGTTGATGTGCTTTTAGAGCAGGCAAAGGCAAAGGCAAAGGCGATAGAATATGAGGCAGAAAAGCTATTGCGTGAGCAAAAAATCAAGTGCAAAGAAGAAGAAATCGCTCTAAGGCAAGAGTATGAGCAAAGTCAATCTAACCTTAAGGCTGAATTTCAAGCAAAGGCGACAGAGCTCGAAAGACAGGAATACAAAAAGATTCAAGAGCTTGAGCGACAAGAAGAATCAATAAAAGAAGAGCAACAAAGATTGGCGAGTTTAGAAAACAAGATTCTAAACATACAATCTGAGAATCAAAAAGTGCGCAAACAATATGAGGACGCACGGAAAGAGGCGGTTAAAGTTTTAAGTCAATATAGCAGATTGTCTATTGATGAGGCACGCGAGAGGCTTCTTGGAATGCTTGAAGAAGAGCTTATCGAGGATAGGGCAATGATGATACGCAAGTATGAAGAGCGAGCAAGGCACGAAGCCCAACAAAAAGCGCATTATGTCATCGCTCAAGCCACTATGCGCTATGCGGGGGAGTTCGCCACAGAGCGTCTCATAAATGTAGTAAGTTTGCCAAATGATGAGCTAAAAGGGCGTATTATTGGTAAAGATGGACGCAACATAAAAACACTAGAGATGATAAGTGGCGTTGATATTATCATTGATGATACACCAAATACCATCATTGTAAGTAGCTTTAATCTCTATCGCCGTGCTATCGCGCTAAAGACGCTAGAAGCACTTATAGAAGACGGGAGAATCCAACCCTCGCGCATTGAAGAGGTGTATGAAAAAACAAAAGAACAAATGGATGAAATCATCTTGCAAGACGGCGAAAATATCGTGCTTGATATGGGGATTGGTATAATGCACCCTGAGCTTAAAAGACTTTTGGGTAAAATGCGTTATCGTGCAAGTTATGGACAAAATGCACTCGGGCACTCTATCGAGGTGGCAAACCTTGCAGGAATGATTGCAGGCGAGCTTGGTGGTGATGAGCGTTTAGCACGCCGAGCGGGAATCTTGCACGACATTGGCAAGGCTTTAACACAAGAACTTGGTGGAAATCATATTGATTTGGGCGCGGAAGTATGCAAGCGGTATAAAGAACACCCTGTGGTGATAAACGCTATTTATGCACATCACGGCAAGGAAGAGGCGAGAAGTATCGAGTGTGCCGCAGTTTGCACGGCTGATGCCCTTTCTGCCGCTAGACCGGGTGCTAGGCGCGAAGTGTTAGAGGGTTTTTTGCAGCGCGTGCAGGATTTAGAGAGGATTGCCTTACAAAAATTTGGCGTAAAGCAAGCCTATGCTATCAATGCTGGGAGAGAAGTGCGCGTGATTGTGCAGGCTGACTTGGTCGGTGATAATGAAAGTGTTGTGTTATCACGCGAAATCGCCAAAGAAATCGAAAAATCTATGCAATATCCCGGAGAAATTAAGGTAAATGTAATCCGTGAAGTTCGCGCGGTTGAGTATGCAAAGTAGCAAAAACTTTGTGTATAAAATTTGCTTTATAAGGCATATTTGCCTATGAAATTTATTGTAAGGACAAGAGATGAATACACAATGGAGTAGAGATTCTTGGCGCAAAAAGCCAATCAAACAACATCCAATTTACAAAGATTCTAAACATTTACAAGAAGTTGAATCTACTTTAGCGGGTTATCCTCCACTTGTCTTTGCTGGCGAGGCTAGGAAACTAAAAGAACAGCTAGCAAAGGTATGCAATGGTGAGGCATTTTTATTACAAGGTGGGGATTGTGCGGAGAGTTTCTCGCAGTTTAATGCCATAAATATCCGTGATTTGTTCAAAGTTATCGTGCAAATGAGCGCGATTTTAACCTTTGGGGCAAGTTGCCCTGTGGTAAAGATTGGACGAATGGCTGGGCAGTTTGCTAAACCTCGAAGTAGTGATTTTGAGGAAGTTAATGGAGTGAGTTTGCCAAGCTATCGCGGAGATTTGATAAATGGTGTGGAGTTTAGCAAGGAAGCACGCGAACCAGACCCAAATAGAATCTTACAAGGCTATAATCAAAGTGCGGCGACACTTAATTTGCTCCGTGCCTTTGCGCAAGGGGGATTTGCGGATTTAAATCAAGTGCATAAATGGAATCTTAGCTTTGTAAAAAATAACACTTTTGGCAAAAAATACGAGGAACTTGCAGATAGAATCACACAAGCCTTGCATTTTATGAAAGCGTGCGGGATTGATTCACAAAGTTTGCCGACATTGCGTGAGACAGAGTTTTATACCAGCCACGAGGCGTTGCTTTTGCATTATGAGGAGCCATTGTGTAGGCAAGATTCTCTTACGGGGCAGTGGTATAACTGCTCGGCGCATATGCTATGGATTGGCGAGCGCACACGGGGATTAGATGAAGCACATATTGAGTTTTTGCGCGGGGTGGATAATCCGCTGGGCGTGAAAGTAGGACCAAATGTAACAAAAGAGGATATTTTAGGGCTTTGCGATATTTTAAACCCTAAAAATGAGGAGGGCAGGCTTAATCTTATCGTGCGAATGGGTGCGGATAAAATCAAGCAAAATTTTTCCAAAATTTTGCAATCCTTACAAGGCGAGGGGCGTAATATCGTGTGGAGCTGCGACCCGATGCACGGCAACACAGTTAAAGCGAGTAGCGGATATAAGACGCGTAACTTTGATAGTGTGCTTGATGAGGTGAAAAGTTTTTTTGAGATTCACAAGGCAAATGGAAGTATCG
>CAKVEH010000134.1 GCA_934728205.1 uncultured Helicobacteraceae bacterium | reverse complement strand
CTAAAATCTTGCGTGCTTCTGCCACTAAGTCATCTTCGACTAAGGATTTTTGCATATCAAACCCGCGTGCTTTAAGGAAAGTATTACTCATCGCTCCACCAATAATAATCTTATCAATGGAATCTAAAATGTTATAAAGCAGTGTGAGTTTAGAGCTCACCTTACTCCCACCTACAATGAGGAGCACAGGCTTAAGCGGATTTGAGAGGGCTTTGGCAAATGAATCGATTTCTTTTTTAAGCAAGAGTCCTGCGACTTTTTCCTTAGCAAATTTAGCGATACCATAAGTGCTGGCGTGCGCCCTATGGCTTGTCCCAAAAGCATCATTGATATAAACATCACACAGATTCCCTAAATTGCGCGAAAGCCCATCGCTATTTTGCTCCTCGCCATCTTCATAGCGGATATTTTCACACAAAATCACCGCATTTGGCGTGGTAATGCTTTCTTGTAAAGATTGTATAGAATCTATGCTATCGGCAAAGGCAATATCCTTACCAAGCAATCGCTCCACGCGCTTTAAAATATGTTTGAGTGAAAATTTTGGGTCATTGCCATTGGGGCGACCTAAATGACTAATAAGCGTAATGTTTTTTGCACCATTATCAATGCAGTAATTTATCGTAGGCAATGCCTCACGGATTCTCGTATCATCAGAAATGTCAAAATCCTCATCCATTGGCACATTAAAATCCACCCTAATCAATACTCGCTTGCCTTGCAATTCAATATCACGCACACTTTTGACTTTTTGCATTAACTCGATTCCAGCGATTTTATTCATTGCTTTCTCCTCAAATTTTTCTTGGTATTTTATTGTATTTTTTTACACTATTTACAAACAACCTCTTTACTTTCTTTGTTATTGGCTTGTTTAAGCAAAAAATTTCGAGCCAATACGCAACATAGTCGCCCCACACTCAATGGCAATATCAAAATCCCCGCTCATTCCCATTGAGAGAATCTCCGCTCCATCGCCTTGAAGTGTATCAAAGATTTCTTTAGCAATTTCAAAACTCCGCTTGATTGCTTCGCGCTTATTTGTATGCGCTCCAATCGTCATAATGCCTTGTAGCCTTATGTTTTGACACTCACGCGCAATCTGCCTATATACACTAATGGCTTCATTTGGATGCACGCCACTTTTGCTGTGCTCAAAAGAAGTATTAAGCTGGAGCAATGCACGCATTGTTTGTCCATTAGATTCTAATCGCTTTTGCAAAGCATAAGCGAGCTTTAGGGAATCTAGCGAATGCAAAAGAGTGGGTTTTAATGCAATAAGTGCGTTAATTTTATTTTCTTGTAAAGTGCCGATGAAATGCCATTGTAAATGAAGCGATTCTAACGCACTGTATTTAATCTTTAAATCTTGGACTTTATTTTCGCCAAAAGCGACTTGCCCGCATTTATGCAAGGCTTTAATTTGCTCTATACTTTGATATTTGCTCACTGCAATGACTTCAATGGGACAAGAGCGATTATAAAGCCTCTTAGATTCTGCGATTTGTGCGTGTATGTGCCTAAAATTACTTGTATAATCCATTTTATCCTCGCTTAATTATTTCTTTTGGCAAATTTCTCTTAATGTATGAGATTGTAGGGCGTTTTGTTTAATATTTTTCGTGTTTTGGCTATAATTACACTTATGAAAAGGTTGTGGAAGTTTCTTTTATTGCTTATACTCACTCACTCTGTGTGCTTTGGTGCGCGCCCTATGAATACCGATGATGGGCGTGTAGTCGATGAACACTCCTGCCAAATAGAATCGTGGATACGCACGGGACAGAGCTTGGAATATTACGCAATGCCCGCGTGTAATTTATTTTTAAACACCGAAATTTCTGTGGGCGGGAATGTGGATTATGCAGATTCTGTGTTTACACCTGCGATGATTTTCACGCTTAAAAAAGTCTTTTTGGATTTAGAGCAAGATGGGTATAGCTTTGGTCTTAGTCTTGGTAATATGCGCTCAGGCAGGATTTTAGATACAAACAAAGAGCTTTACGCGTATGGGATTGTAAGCAAATCGTTGTTAGAAAATCAGCTCTTTTTACACGCTAATATAGGCTACAAACTCCAAAATCTCGCCTATTCACAAAGACTTTATTACACGGGCTTTGGCGTGGAATATGACCATAGCGAGCATTTTTGGTTTATAGGAGAGGCATTCTATGAGCAAGGCAGGAGAGCAAGCTATCAGCTTGGTATAAGAATCTGGCTTAAAAAAGACAAACTTCAAATCGACTGCACTTATGGCAATGACTTTATCACGCCATTTGGGAAAAATGGTGCATTTGCTAGTGTGGGTATCCGCGTGCTAAGCGACACGCTCTTTTAAGATTTAACTTAAAAAGCAATGGTTAATAGCCGTGTTTGGCGTGAGCTTTGGTGGCAAGTTTTAATGTGATAACTTTGTTAGCGACGCATTTTTTGCTTGTCATATTGAACGCAAGCGAAATATCTACGCCTTTGTAAAAATAGAAAGTATCTATGAGCTAGATTCTACAATCTAGCCAATGTGCTTTACATACTTTCCACATTTTATATGCTTATTTAAAACTTTGTAATTTTTCACACGCATTAGCCACTTCTATCGCCCTAGAATCGCCTGTATCACAAATCTTTTTGTAATAAGATTTTGCAAGTTTTACATTTTGCTTTACGCCCTTACCTCCGCCCTCATAGATTTGAGCCACATTTGTGCAAGCTATTGTGTCTTGCATTTTACAAGCCATTTCGCTATATTTAAGTGCCTTTTGCAAGTCTTGCGTGATTTGCTTTTGTCCCTCTTTGTCAAATCTATCCTCCATATACAAATGTCCCATATTTGCACAAGCAAAGGATTTTTGATGATTTTTGCCCTTATCACAAGCGATAGAATAGTATTTTATCGCGTTTTTAAAATCGCCCTCCTTGCTATCATAAATTAGCCCAAGTGAATAGCACGCCCAATATACGCCCTTTTGGCAGCCTATCTCATAATAGCTCTTTGCCTTTTTCAAATCTCCTAAATCGCGGTAATAAATCCCCAAATCGCGATATGCCAAGTCATTGCCTAAATTTAGCGATTTTTCTAAATAAGCCAAGGCTAAGGCTTTTGAATTTGCATCCCTGCCCGTGTCGCGCAAGTAAATGCCAAGTGCATTACAAGAATCTTTATTGCATTTCTCCACACTTTGTGTGCCAGATTTATATAATATTTCACACGCATCAAAATCTCTATTTAAGCAATCTTTATAATCCTTGCTTAAATCATTAGCCAAAGCCACACAAAAGCCAAAACTACTCACAAATACAAACAACAATAAACGCATTTTTTCTCCTTACAACAATATAGTAGTTTAGCGACATTGCGGTCGTTATTAAAGCTAATATTTATATCCCACATTAAGCCAAAATTGTCGTCCTGTTTCATACATAGGCGAGCCACTCGCCCTGCCATAATCTGCTGATAAAAGATACATAATCTTAGAATCAAATAAGTTAAAAATATCCACCGCAAGGCTTAAAGTATTGCCCCGCCATACATTGACATCAACGCCAAATCGCATATCCCAGCTAAAAGTCCAAGGCACTTTGAATTTGATATAAGTATCCACAGGCACGCCGTTATATTGCATTACTTTATCTGGATACAGTTTAGAATTTTTCTCGATCCTTGCCATTGCGTTATATGCGCTGCGGATTCTAAAAAATTTATTCAT
>CAKVEH010000133.1 GCA_934728205.1 uncultured Helicobacteraceae bacterium | reverse complement strand
TAATTTCCAAATCGAAGGCTTTAATATGAATAACGACTTAGACCCGCACGGAAGCACGACAAACAACCAATCAAATATCCGCTCCACAGGCTCTCAAGGACTAAATATCGACACAAGTCTGCTAGAATCTATCACCGTGCTAGATTCTAATGTCAGCGCGGCGTATGGAAAATTCACAGGTGGTGTGGTGGAGGCAAATGTCCGCAAAGCGCGCAAAGATGATGGCGGGATTAAAGGCTGGCACGGCAATATCAGCTATCAATTCACGCAAGGCAATGCCGACCCAAAAAAATTCTCACTTACAAAATACCATTATGATGAGCGCGCAGAGAGTAGCCTCTTTTTGAGCGCAGATGAACGCTACCAACCAGAATTTTTTAAATACTCGGTAAAATCTAGCCTAGAGGGCTACATTACCAAAGATTTAGGATTAGTGGCGAGCTTCACCACCACGCAGAGCATTATGCCACTTAGACCATATCGTAATCTTAGCACTTATGGCTATGGCAATGACTTAGACAAAAAGCGTGAGCAAAAGCGAGAATCTTACAACTACTACTTAAAAGCGCATTATAATCCTACGGAAAATCTCACCCTAGAGGCAAATCTAGGCTACGCCCCGCAGTATAACACTTATTATAATGACGCAGCGATGAATAGCTACTATGCGATGCGCACTGGGGGAATCCAAGCGGGATTAAAGGCGATTTGGCAGCTCCCAAATGTGCTATGGACACAATCACTAGGAGTGTCTTTTGTAGAAAATTCTAGGCAAAGCGATGCAAATTATTTCTACCAATGGTATCGCAGTGTAGAGAAAAATGGTGGCGGGACAAACCTGCTTGTCTTTGAGGGAGGCTATGGCGACTTAGACCAAAGCCAAGTTACCACAACTTATAAAAGTGATTTTAGCTTTGAGCCATTAGAAATCAACCGCCTAACGAGCACCGTGCGCGTAGGCTTTGAGCTCTCTCATCTCTACATTGGGCGCAATCGCCCAGCTGATGCGTATTGGATGCAGGGTAATCCTACACGAATGAGAGAAAATCAATCCTGTGGGACAGATTCTCTAGGTTATGATGGGCTATGCTCTAGCTCGCCATTGCTTCAAGGAGGCACTAATGGCACGCCTATACAAAGCGGTAGCGGTGCTGGCGGGCAGTTCGCTCCACAAATACGAATCGCTAAGGCGGGGAATTTTGCCTTTAATGGCGTGAATTATGGAATCTATGCAGAAAATGACATAAATATGGATTTTGGCTTTTTAGGAAATGTGAATATCCGCCCGGGAATGCGCCTTGATGGCGATAGCTATATGGGCAAACACACCCTTGCGCCCAGACTCGCGCTTAATTATGTAACCCCCGCGCCAAGAGAGTGGCAAACTCAGCTAACCCTTGGGGCGAACCGCTACTATGGGCGCAACTTGCTAAGCTATTGGCTCTATGCACAGCAGAGTAAAAGCTGGGAAGTATGGCGCAGGTCAATGTGTAATAGTGCTTCAGATGCAAATTGTATCGCGGTAAATACACCCACTGCGTGGGTGAAGCAAAATGACTACAACTTATCTAGCCTTTTTCACTTTGATAAACTCCGTGTGCCTTATGATGATGAGCTAATGGCTGGTATCACGCAAAAACTTGGGATTTTTGAGTTGAGCACGAAATACATTATGCGCTTTGGTAGAGATGAAGTGATGAGGCAAGATACAGGGAATGTGCAAACTCGTAGCGATTCATATTGGAATAATAATGGCAAATCACAAAGTCAAATCATCGCTGTTATGCTACAAAATATCGCACCCATACAAACCTTTGGAATCTCTCATCACTACTTATTTGCCTATGATTTAACCCAAGTCAAACGCAGTTATAATATCTGGCAAAATACCCATAATGGCACAGATAGAGATGATGATGAATACGCCAATAATGAGCTCATCTACTATGACGGGCAACTGATTCGCTACCGCGATAGACCTGTGGAGAATTTCGCTCGCCCATTCACACTAAGGCTTACCACCACGCATAACTTTAAAATCTTGTGCACAAAGTGGATTGTTAATAATTTCTTTCGCTACCGCGAGGGCTTTGAGCGAATGATAAACTCCGCGCAAAGCATAAACATCGATGGAAAAGCCTATCAGCGTTTTGATAAGATGTATTTCCCTGCGGCATTTACTTGGGATATGCGAGTAGGCACAGAAGTCAATGTGCGAAGCACACACACGCTCTATGTCAATGTGGATATTTATAATGTCCTAAACGCACGCAATATGACTACCCTCCAAGCCACAGGCGCAGCTACGACAAATGGCTCGATAATACCCGGAATCGCTTCGGCTGGAGCGTATGCGGTGTATGAGCTAGGCAGGCAGTTTTGGGTGCAAGTGGGCTATAAATTCTAAATTGAGATTCTACACAAAGGAAAAGCAATGAAAAAGATAATCGCAGTGGCGTTACTCGTGTCGTATTGTCATACCGAGCCTTTGCAAAAAGGCGAAGTATCGCAAACGCAAGATAAAGGGATACTTCGCTTCGCTCAGTATGACAACGAATCTTCATTGCAAGCGAGTGCAAGCGAGCGTGGCAATCCACAATGCGCTAATAAAGAATCTTGTTGGAGCAATTCTATCATATTGAGCGCAAGCGAAATATCTCAAACAAACAACACGAGTGAGGCGCAAAAACCTATCGAGATTCTAGAATCTAGTGCATTGAGTGAAACGAGCGAAATCAATAAGCCTAATATAAGCGAGCTTCAGCCAAGCGGGCTTATCATAGGGGTAGAATCTTCGTTGAGCGCATTTGGCTTTGCCCACCACCACGAAGTAGAAACCACCACTATAAACAACACTCCCACCGCTCAAGGCGGGACAACCAGCACCACGACAATCACGCCCATAGATTCCTTTGATATGCGCGGGATTGGCGGGGGCTATGGGCTTATCGTGGGCTATGAGGGATTTTGGAGGCAATTTACCAGCAAAGGCGAGCTAGGAATGCGTATATATGGCGATTTGCACGCTACGCATACGCATTTTTCAAACGCGCAAAAATCGCTCAATCCCATAATGCTACGCTACGGGGTAAATGTCGATGCCCTGCTAGATTTTATCATAGCGCAAAGTTCGCTTCATCTTGGGGGATTTATCGGCGTGCGTATCGGTGGTAAAAGCTATGTAGGCAAAGATATAGATACGCTTGATATGCAAATGCGCCAAATTGGCGATGGATTCCCAAAGGCGAGCTTTGATTTAGCACTTAATCTTGGTGCGCGAGCCAAACTCGCTCAACATCACGGAATCGAGCTTGTTTTTAGCGTGCCATTTTTTGCGAGCAACTTTAACGCAAACTCACTCAAAGTCGCCAAAACAAATGCCCAAACCACCAACACCACCACGGAAATCAGCGGGGATTTCACGCAGTATTGGAGCGTGGGCGTGCGATACATTTACACTTTTAGCGGATTGTAAGTTTCAATATTTGGCATTGACATTCGTCATTTTGTTATAAGGGCTTAAGGCAATTTTGCTATAATGCGATTTTAGCCTTAAATTTAGGAGACATAATGAGTGCAAAATCCGCTACCCCCTCTATGCCAAATCCAAAAAATCCACAACACTTACAAATGCTAAATCCCCAAATCATCGTGCTTGACTTTGGCTCTCAATACACACAACTAATCGCGCGCCGTTTGCGAGAAATAGGCG
>CAKVEH010000132.1 GCA_934728205.1 uncultured Helicobacteraceae bacterium | reverse complement strand
GGGAAATTTGCGCATAGTTTGCTAAATATTTGTTCTTGGGAATCTAAAAAGACTTTTAGTTGTTTATTTTTTTTGCTTATATCATCAGAGCACGAGCTCATAATCTCTAGTTGGTCAAAAATCTGCGTGCCCTTGATTTCAGAATCTTTGGTTACATCATCGAGTTGATGGACGACTTTGTGGTCATCATTTGGCGGAGGTGGGGGCCATTGCTTATCTGCTTCCACGCGATAATTCTCTTCTGTGATATATTCTCCCGTGTCGCATTCTTTTAAATCACTAGAATCTTCACCACCATCAATACTTTCTTGGATATTATCGCCATCCATCAATGTGTCTAATTCTTCTTGTGTCATTGCTTAGCCTTGCAAAAATTTGTCGCTATTATAGCTATGTTATTGTTTTTGAGAATCCTTGGGCTTAAGAGAGCCCAAGGATTAAAAATGCAATCCTAACAAAAATTGCACATTGTGCATTGTGCGAGTGGTGCTTGTGCCTGCTAACTCGGGGTTTTGATAAGTGTATTGGAAACTCAATGCTAAAGGAAGCACAGGGAATTTTACTTTTAATCCAGCATTAAGTGCCCAAGTATCATTAAAAACTTTATTGAAACTTGAATAATTCGCCCCGACATAAGGTGTCAATCGCACACCAAGTCCAAAATTCGTGCCAATAGATGCGCCATATTGTCCATTGTTGAGGGAATTTCCGCCGTATTTTTGTGAATAAAAATCAATTTTTGCCTGGGGAGCGACTACAAAACCAAATGTGCCAAGCCAAATCCTCGCGTATGCACCATAATTGCTTGGGTTGTATCCATCGCTTGATATTTTGCCACCGCTTAGCCCGATTTCAGGGCTCACCTCAAGCACGCCAAGACTTGCACTAAATGCTGAAGTAACGCTTAAAAACACTGCCAAGATAAGTTTTTTCATACTATCTCCTTAGATTTTAGGATTGTTTTTATCTTACTAATGTTGCTAACCTTAAAACAAGAAAAGATTTGAGGTGCAAATTTTGGATAAAAATCGCCAAAATGATAGCATAAAAAGCCATTTATTATTATTTTAAAATGTGATTTTTGCTACAATTTTGGAATTTACTTTTAAGGAGGTTGCAAATGACAATTACAGATTCTAAGATGTATTTTAACCGCGAACTTTCGTGGTTAAGGTTTAATACGCGCGTGCTTGATGAGGCTAAAAATCCAAACATTCCGCTTTTGGAGCAATTAAAATTCATTGCTATCTATGGGACGAATTTAGATGAATTTTATATGATACGCGTGGCTGGGCTCAAGCGGTTGTATGCGAGTGGTGTTACAGAAGTGGGTGCAGATAAGCTAACACCATTACAGCAACTTACTCATATTCGCAAGTATTTGCATACACAGCAAAATATGGTGGAAAAGATTTTTGCCGACATTAAGAAAGGCTTGAATGCAGAGAATCTCCACATTAAACCCATTAGCGAGCTTAATGCAAGTGATAAAAAGGTGCTAAAGGAGTATTTTACAAATTATTTATATCCTGTGATTGTGCCTGTGCTTGTAGATTCCACACATCCATTCCCACATTTAAACAATCTTTCCTTTGCTATTGCATTGAAGTTAAAAAGCGGAGAAAAAGCCTTTAAATACGGCATTATCAGAATCCCGCGTGTTTTGCCACGCTTTTTTGAGATTGAGAGTGGCATTTTTATCCCTATTGAGGATATTGTGGGGAATTTTGCTGAGGAATTTTTTAGCGGGTATGAAGTGCTCACCTATACGCCATTTCGCGTTACGCGTAATGCAGATATGGAGATTGAAGAGGAGGAGGCAGATGACTTCTTTCAAATTATGAGTGAGAGCATTAAAACACGGCGCAAGGGTGAGATGGTTCGCTTAGAGATTGGTAAAAGCGAAGAGGATTTGCAAAAATTTGTTTTTGATAGTGTGAAAGTAGATAAAGAGGACACTTACATTTACAATACCACTTTTTTGATTAACCTTAGCGGATTGTGGCAGATTGTCGGCTCAAAGGCGTATGCACATTTGACTACGCCACCTTTTAATCCAAAGATTCTCCCGCCACTTGGCAACAATAGCGATATTTTTTCCACGCTGAATAATCATAGTGTGCTTATGTTTCATCCTTATGAGAGCTTTGATTCTGTGGTGCGCTTTATCCAAAGTGCCGCGAAAGACCCAGATGTGCTTAGCATTAAAATGACGCTTTATCGTGTGGGGAAAAACTCGCCAATAGTGCAAGCCCTTATCGAAGCTGCTGAAAATAACAAACAAGTAACGGCATTAGTGGAGCTTAAGGCACGCTTTGATGAAGAGAACAACTTGCATTGGGCGAAGCGACTAGAAGCCGCTGGCGCGCACGTGATTTATGGAATCTCGGGGCTAAAGGTGCACGCTAAAATTGCTTTAGTGATTAAAAAACTTGGCAACAACCTCAAAGAATATGTCCATTTAAGCACAGGAAACTATAACCCAAGCACGGCGAAGATTTACACCGACTTATCATTGATGAGTGCGCAAAAAGAATTTGTCGCTGATGCAGTGAAGCTCTTTCACTCACTCTCCACAGGAAGCTCGCATAAGACAATGCTAGGCAAGCTAAAAATCGCTCCCACACAGATAAAGAGCGAGATTCTCTCACTTATCGAGGGTGAATGCGCTAAAAAAGAGCAGGGGCGAATCATAATGAAAGCGAATGCTTTTGTGGATATTGATGTGATACGCGCGCTATATAAGGCATCTCAAGCTGGCGTGAAAATTGATTTGATTGTGCGTGGGATTTGCTGTCTGCGACCGGGTGTGAAAGGCGTGAGTGAGAATATCCGCGTATTTTCTATCATTGGGAAATATTTGGAGCACGCGAGAATCTATTATTTCAAAAACGCGAAAACACCTATTTATTTCGCTTCGGCGGACATTATGCCACGCAATTTGGAGCGTAGGATTGAGATTTTAACCCCGAGCATTAACGCAGAAATGAGCGAAAAACTCTTAGAGATTCTTAATATCCAGCTCAAAGATAATGTCCAAATGCACGAGCTACAAAGCAATGGCGAGTATAAAAAGTTAAGCCCTGTCTCTAACCAAAAACCTCTAAGCTCACAAATTGTGTTTGAAGAAATGATAACAATGCTCTACAATGAGGCAAATAAAGCTACTCACGCTACAAAGGCAAAAAAACTTGTCAAGCGAATGATGGGCGAGTCTTAAGGGCTTTTGTCTAAGGATTGAGAGGATTTGAGTGTGTTGCTTTTTTGTAAAAATCGCGTAGATTTTGGTGGGAATCCAAGCTATAAAAATTTCATCACTCTTGTCTTTGTGCAAAGTGCGATTTTTGTCGTGGTGTATGGCATTATGCGCGTGGCTATGGTTGCGGATAATATTAAAAGCGTGAACTTTTTGAGCTCAGATTTTGCGTCTATGTTTATTATGGGTGCGCGACTTGATATGCGCGTGGTTTGTATTTTTACCGCGCTTGTGGTGCTTTTGGGCTATGCTACAAGTCTTTTTAGCGCGTTAGCAGGGTATTTGAACGCAACGAGAGAGAGAGAGAGAGAGTAGCGCGGCGCGCGCAATTTATGCGAATCTCGCTATATTTATCCCTAAATTTACGCTTATTTTAACCGTATTTTGCGCCTTGCTTGTGGCAATCAGCGCGTTTGTGAATTTTTATTATTTCGCCACTTATCACACTAAAATTGACGCATTT
>CAKVEH010000131.1 GCA_934728205.1 uncultured Helicobacteraceae bacterium | reverse complement strand
ATGCAAAGCGGAGGATTTGGAGAAGTAATAAATGCAAAAAATGTCAATAGTGGGCGCATTGTAAAAATAAAAATCACCCAAAAAAATCAAGGAACTATCTTATGAGCTATCCTAAAAAACTCACTCTTGGAATCTGTGGGGCTAGCGGCGTGCATTTAGGTGCGCGTTTTGCGAAACTTTTGCCTAGTGATATTTCATTGTTTGTTATCCCAAGCGAGGGTGCAAAACTCGTCTATGAAAAAGAGTTGGCACATTTGCATACAAATCACGCAATAACGCACAATCTAACACTTGCATTGCAATCTTTGCAACGCGACAATGTAACGCTTTTAGATGATAAGGATTTGAGTGCGTGTGTGAGCTCTGGGAGTTTTGGCATTGAGGCTATGTGCGTCATTCCTACAAGTAGCGATATGCTAGCAAAGATTGCTTGTGGCATTAGCGATACACTTACATCTCGGGCGGCAAGCGTAATGCTAAAGGAGCGTAAAAAACTTCTTTTAGCCGTGCGTGAAATGCCTCTAAGCCCAATAATGCTAGAAAATATGCTAAAACTCTCTAACTTAGGCGTGCATATCGCTCCGCCAATCGCTGGATATTATGCCAAAATTACAACTCTTGAGGATTTAGAAAACTTCTTTATTGGTAAGTGGTTTGATTTACTGCATATCCCTCATAATCTTTTTACGCGGTGGAGTTAATATGCACAATGCAACACTCCTAGAAGTGCGCAATCTCTGTCTTAGTGTAAATGAAAATTTCGCACTGCAAAATATCTCACTGCGTGTGAAAAAAAACTCTCTACTTGCAATCGTAGGGGAATCTGGCTCGGGCAAAAGTCTATTAGCACAATACATTCTTAATCTCTCGCCATTTAATGCACGAAACAAAACACGGGCTTTTGAAAGTAATGTGGTGTTTTTTGAGGGGAGAGACTTAGCCAAGTTAGATTCTCCATCTTGGTGTGAATTTTTAGGAGCACAAATCGCCTATATTCCACAAGAGCCATTAAGCGCGCTAAATCCACTCCAAAAGGTTGGCAAGCAAATTTTAGAGGCCTATCTTTTACACCATAAAAAATCTCCAAAACACGAGCAAACACAAGCTCTACAACGCGTTTTACACAGCGTAGGGCTCGAATACAAACTCGCTAACCGCTATCCACACGAGCTAAGTGGTGGGCAACGACAGCGGATTCTCATCGCTATGAGTATTATCAATGAGCCAAAAATTATTTTTTGTGATGAACCCACAACTGCGCTTGATGCCTCAATCCAAAGACAAATCATAAATCTTTTACACTCTTTAAGCCAAAAAAGTGCTATTGTGCTTATCACACACGACTTAGGCATTGTGCGTGATTACGCCGATGAAATCATTGTGATGAAAGATGGTAAAATTATAGAATCTGCCACAACTCAAATGCTTTTTACCAATCCAAAAGAGCCATACACAAAGGATTTGCTTAATTGTATTGATTTTAGTGAGTTTGCCTTGCGCCCATATTCGCACGATGAAAAGGTTATGTGTGTAAAAAACTTTAATGCTATCGTGCAAAACCATAGATTTTTTCGCAAGCAAACTATCGCGCTTGCAAAAAATATCAATTTCACACTGCATAAAGGCGAAATATTAGGCATAGCTGGAGAATCTGGCTCGGGGAAGAGTTCTCTTGCTTACGCACTTGTGCGACTTATGCGCTCTAGCGGAGAGATGAATTTCTTTGGTAAAGAATTTTCGCGTATGTCTAAAAACGAAAAACTCGCGCTAGCAAGACAAATTAACATTGTGTTTCAAGACCCATTTTCCTCACTCTCTCCTAGAATGCGTGTAAGTGAAATCATTAAAGAAGGTTTGATAGCGCACAAAATTTGTGCTAAAAACGAGCTGGATTCCCTTGTTAGCAAAAATTTGCATTTGGTGGGATTAAATAATGAGTTTTTACACCGCTATCCACACGAGCTAAGTGGTGGGCAACGACAACGCGTAGCATTAGCGCGCGTGCTAGCTTTGGGGGCGAATATTTTAGTGCTTGATGAGCCTACGAGCGCGCTTGATAAATCTGCACAAAAGCGCATTTTATCACTCCTATTAGATTTGCAACGCAATTTAGGGCTTTGCCTCATTTTTATAACCCACGATGTAGAGATTTTGCGCTACTTTTCACACACGCTCTTAGTGCTTCAAAATGGCAATGTGATGAAATATGGCAAAACAAAAGATTTTTTTCATCAAATGGATAATAAGGATTTTTGGGAAGTCTTATACTTGTCATAGAGGGATTTTTACAATATTTTCCATCAAAATTTAATATAATGTTTATAAATAAACTTGACATTAAATGACTAAACTTATATAATGCTTTCATATTAAACTTTAAAGAATAAATCCTAAGGAGCAAAAAATGCAAAACAATCTTTTTGACAAACTTACCAATCATTTTAAAGAAACACTAGATTCTGCGGCTTCGCTTGCCCTGCACGCGAGCAATGCTGAACTCACTACTAAGCACATCATCTGGGCAATGCTAACCAATCATCAAAGCCTGCTAAACCAAGCCCTAAACAAAATGGGCGTAGAAAAATCCCCCTTAGAGATAGAGGCAAAAAGTGCGGTAGAAAGCCTGCCAAAGAGCTCTGGTGTCTCAAGCGAAAATATTTCGATTGCCAAAGAGCTAAAAAGCGCGCTAGATTTAGCCCTAGCCCACGCCACGCAAAATGGCGATAGCTTTGTCGCTGTAGATAATTTCATCATTGCAAACCTTAAAAACGAGGCTTTTAAGCAGATTTTAGGCAGGCATATCGACACACACGAGCTTGCCAAAACGCTAGAATCTATCCGCGCAGGGAGCAAAATCCTAAACCAAAACGATGATTCTACGCTCGAAGCCCTCGCCAAATACGGAATCGATTTGACCGCAAAAGCCATAGAGGGCAAGCTAGACCCTGTGATTGGGCGAGATGAGGAAATCCAACGCCTAATGCAGATTTTAATCCGCAAGACAAAAAATAACCCGATTTTGCTGGGCGAGCCGGGTGTCGGCAAAACCGCAGCCGTAGAAGGGCTCGCCCAAAAAATCATCAAAAAAGATGTGCCACTCTCACTGCAAAACAAACGCGTAATCGCGCTTGATATGAGCGCACTAGTAGCGGGGGCGAAATATCGCGGGGAGTTTGAGGAGCGACTAAAAGCCGTAGTCGATGAAGTCAAAAAATGTGCAAATGTGATACTCTTTATCGATGAGATTCACACTATTGTCGGGGCTGGGGCAAGTGAGGGGAGTATGGACGCGGCAAATATCCTAAAACCCGCACTCTCACGCGGTGAGCTCCACACCATAGGCGCGACCACACTCAAAGAATATCGCAAATATTTTGAAAAAGATGCGGCTTTGACACGGCGATTTCAGCCTGTGGCGTTAAATGAGCCAAGTGTGAATGAATCTTTGCAAATCCTGCGCGGGCTAAAAGAACGACTAGAAGCCCACCATAAAGTCAATATCACAGATTCCGCGCTTGTGGCGGCTGCTAAGCTCTCTTCGCGCTACATTACGGATAGATTTTTGCCTGACAAGGCGATTGACTTAATCGATGAAGCCGCAGCCGAACTAAAAATGCAGATAGAATCTGAGCCCTTTGAGCTGGCAAGCATAAAGCGCGTGGTGCAAAATTTGCGCGTGGAAAAAGAAGCGTTAAAAATGGAAAAAGACTCCACTCAAGCAAGCAATCGCCTAAAAGAG
>CAKVEH010000130.1 GCA_934728205.1 uncultured Helicobacteraceae bacterium | reverse complement strand
CTCTTTGTTTTCTCTACTTTTTTTCAATGCAATCACAGAATCTATGCGCGAGAGAAATTCTACATCGCTTAGATTCTGTGGGTGGTTTTCCATATCTTTGATGAGGTCTAAAATTTCTTTATCATTGGCGACAAATTCTGAAATAAGTGATTTTGAGATATGCGTGGCAGCGTTTTTTAAAATTTCTAAATGCTCACGCTTTTTGTAAAATTCAATCCAGCGGTTTTGCAATTCCTTAAGTCCGTCCCTTGAGTTAATGAGTCCAATTTGGAGCAATGGCTCATATTTGCTTTTTGCACTAAAGGAGAATAAGTCTCTAATAATTTTCATAAGCACGATGTTAAGGTTATTTGAGTAGCTTTTAATGTGGCGTAATTCATCGTTATATCGCGATTCTTCAAAGCGAGTAATAGTTTGAGTTATGAGATCTGAAGTATTTTGAATGTCTAGATTGCGCTTCTTTGCTTCTAGTAAAGATTCTAAGATGATGTCATCTAATTCTTTCATTTATCCTCCTTTGTAATTGTTTCTTTTGTTGCTTTACTTTCATAAATTTCTCTTGCGCCCCCATACGCCATTTGCGAGATAAACTTATCAAGTGCTTGATTAGTGGCATTAGTAATGGCGTTGAACTTCCCTTCTTCGATAATAAGCACAGAAGTTGCATTTGCCGCGTAATCGTAGTATCCTGAATTTGTAGTGCGAAAGGTTTTACCATTTTTATTTACTACATTGAAGTCCAAAACCACGCTTACGCGATAAAAGCTAATAAAACCTTTATCATCATAGGATATGGGGTGGCTCTCTGCTGAGACTACGCGCACATCAATAACACTACTTGCATTTTGTTTAGAAGCAAGCACATTGTGAAATCGTGTCAAAATCACTAAATGTATGGAATCTTTCACACCAACGCTTGCTTCTGGCATTTTTGGGTCCATTGTAATTTCGACATACACACCGCTTTCAAAAATTTTATTGGCATATTCACTTACAGGCGCATATCCACACCCGACACATAAGAACCAAATTGCAAGCCAAAGCCCACAATGCCAAAAATTTATGATGTTATAGATTCTATACAATTACCTACTCCATAAATCGCCCAAATCTCTAGGGTTTCAATACAAAATTGACTAATTTTTTTGGCACAACAATTTGTTTTACAATTTCACCATTAAGCCATTTTGCAACACTTTGCTTTGCAATGGCTAAAATCTCATCATTGCTAGATTCTGCATTTATGGTGATTTCTGCGCGTTTTTTGCCATTTATGGTGATTGCAAGGGTGATTTGACTTACTTCCAATGCTGTTTTGTCAATGGCGATGGGTGTGAAATTTTTGCGATTAAAAAGCTCATCGCTAAGCTCCCACGCGATATGCGGGATAATTGGCTCTAAAATATTGAGCAATATAAAATACCCTTCTGTCCAAATATCTTGCCAACTTTCGCTACAAACATCGCTATTTTGCGTTTTTTGCTTGCTTTGTGTGTCCCTGCTCGCTTTGTTTTTATCACTAGATTGTGCGTTAGATTCTGCCACGCTTAGGGCGTTTAGTGCCTCCATACACGCCGCGATGACCGTGTTAAACGCATAGCCATTTGCGCGCGTTTCAAAGAGCGCGTTGCTTTTTTGCAATGCCTCATAGACCTTTTTGCGTGCATTTTTTTGTGCTTCATTTAGCGTGGGAGAATCAATTTTTGGCAACGCGCTGCATTTTTTTGCATATTTTGCTCGCTCATAGAGCCTGCGGATAAAGCGATATGAGCCATCCACTGCGCTATCATTCCACTCTAGCTCTCTTACAGGCGGTGCAGCAAATAAAATAAAAAGCCTCGCAGAATCCGCGCCATACTTTTGTATAAGTGCGTTTGGATCGACTATATTGCCCTTTGATTTGCTCATTTTTGCACCATCTTTTAGCACCATACCTTGCGTGAGTAGGTTTGCAAATGGCTCATCAATCTCCACATAGCCCAAATCGCGCAACACTTTGGTGAAAAACCGCGCATACAGCAAGTGCAAAATCGCGTGCTCGATGCCACCGATATACTCATCGACATTAAGCCAATATTTGAGCGATTTCTCATCAAATGCGGCTTTTTCCCATAGCTCGCGTGGTGTAGTGTAGCGCAAAAAATACCAGCTAGATTCCACAAAAGTATCCATTGTATCGCTCTCTCGCAATGCCTTTGCACCACATTTGGGACAGACACAATGCTTCCATAAATCGTGCTTATCAAGCGGATTTCCCTCACCATCGATGACAATGTCATCGGGCAGGGTTATGGGGAGATTTTCCACGCTCTCAGGCACGATTCCGCATTTTTCACAATGCACCATAGGGATAGGCGCGCCCCAATACCGCTGACGCGACACGCCCCAATCGCGCAATTTATAGTTTGTTACGCCCTTGCCTAGATTTTGAGATTCAAAATGCGCGATGATTTTGGCGCGTGCTTCCTTGCTACTAAGCCCGCTAAACTCGCCAGAATCTAGTAAAATCCCGTCATTTACAAAGGCTTTGGAATCTCCATCCTCTCTTGCGGATGGGGTTATGGGGTGGGTAGAATCCACGCTATTAGATTTTGCGTCTTTAAATTCTAAAACTTCCTTAGATTTTACCACGCGCTTTATGGGTAGCCCATACTTGCCCGCAAACTCAAAATCCCTCTCATCGTGCGCAGGCACAGCCATTACCGCACCGCTCCCATACTCGATTAGCACATAGTTTGCCACCCATAGAGGCAACTTCTCGCCCGTAAGAGGGTGAAGCAACTCTAATCCCAAATCAAAGCCCATTTTTTCTGCTACCGCCCTGTCGCGTTCGCTTGTATTTTGCATAGCCTTTATCTCGCTTGCCACGCTAGAATCAAGCAAGCCTAGCTCTAGCACACGCTTTACAAGTGAGTGCTCGGGAGCCAGCGCGCAATATGTTACGCCATAAATGGTATCAGGGCGCGTGGTAAAGACGCTAATCGTAGAATCTTTAGCGTTTTTTAGCCCTAATTTTTCACGCGAAGCACTATCTAGCGCGAAATCAAACTCTAGCCCGCGCGATTTGCCTATCCAATTTTTTTGCATTGTGATGACTTGATTTGCCCAATGCCCCTCTAAGCCATCCAAATCGTGTAACAATTCCTCCGCATACGCCGTGATTTTCATATAGTATTGACTCATTTCTTTTTGCACCACAGGCGTATCACACCGCCAGCACTTGCCGTCAATGACTTGCTCATTTGCTAGCACGGTTTTATCATTAGGACACCAATTTAAAAACGCCTCTTTGCGATAGATAAGCCCTTTTTGCCACATTTGGATAAAAAATTCTTGCTCAAAGCGTGTATAAATCGGGTCGCTTGTGGCAAACTCACGCTCGCGTGAAAAGCTAAGCCCCAAAGATTCTAACTCAGCTCTCATTGTATTGATATTTTCATAAGTCCATTTTTTTGGGTGGATTTTATGCTTTATGGCGGCATTTTCCGCAGGCATACCAAAGCTATCCCAGCCCATAGGGTGCAACACATTGTAGCCCATTTTGCGATAATGGCGAGCCAAAGCGTCCCCTATGCAGTAGTTTCGCACATGCCCCATATGGATTCTCCCGCTGGGGTAGGGGAGCATTGAGAGGATATATTTTTTGGGCAGGGTGAAATCGACTTTGGATTGGGCGTTATTAGTGTTTGTGTTAGATTGCGTGTGGATTGGCTCAAAGCAGGCATTTTTTTGCCAAAACTCCTGCCAC
>CAKVEH010000129.1 GCA_934728205.1 uncultured Helicobacteraceae bacterium | reverse complement strand
AAGAATAGTTTGGATATTATCAAGCGCATTCATATTTGCCGTAGTGAAATCCACAAGTGAGTTTAAGTCTTTTAGCACGATAGCGAGTGTCTTTTTGACATCAGGGTCTGGTTTATTGCTTTTTAAAATCGCTGTAATAGCACGCCGTTTATCAAACAAAGAATCCCGCACACTCATATTAAGCTCTTGGAGATTTGAAATCCCACCAAGCGTGCCATTATAATCCGTAACTTCCTCGCTACTAAGCACACTTTTACGCAATACGCGCGTATCTTTGGCTGCAGATTCTAGCAAGTCAGCGTCTTTCTCCACTCGCGCTTCAAACATTTTAGCCAGCAAGTCAAAGCCATCTTCAAAAATTTTAGGGCTTGCAAGCACCACTTGCTGCAACTCATCAAACACACGAAATTCATTATAGCGAATGGTAAAAAGCGTTTGTTTATGCAAAATAAAGGTAACCGTCTCATTGACTAGCCCTCCTTCATTATCACGCACTAAAAAGTAAGTGTTAGACACAATACTTCGGCTATCTTCCCAATAACGCGCAGATTCTTCGATTTCCTCACGCTCTTCTTTAGTAGGAATATCGAGGTTATACGCATTAGCAATGTAGTTTATCTCCGCACTTGTTGGCTTTAATAAATCAATCCACAATATTTGCTTGCTTAAGCGCAAATCTGGCGTAACCTCAACATTCTCCTTACTTACAAACCCATCTTTTTTAAAAAACACATTCACTTCACACCTCCACTTCGTAATAATCTCCACTTACTGCATTAACTTTAACTCAATGCAATTATAGAATCTAAATAAGCCAAATGTGCCTTATTTAAGCAAAATTCCACGACAAAAATTATTTTTTTCACATTTATTGCTTAGATTCTTATACAGGTTGTATTTGTTTGTTATCAGCAAGATTATTGTCTGCCACATTTTGCAAAAATGTGGTAAGAACCTCGCTGGCTTTCATATAGCCTTGCGCACTTTTACTTGTAGGCTCAAAAAACACGACAGGCTTACCACTATCGCCACCTTCACGCACCTTTGGTTCTAATGGAATCTGCGCTATGGTGCTTGTGTTATACTTGCTCGCGAGCTCTTGTGTGCCACCTTTGCCAAAAATATCATACTCCTCTCCACAATTTGGACAAATAAACCCACTCATATTTTCAATGATTCCAGCGATTGGGATATGCAGAGATTCAAACATATTTAAACTTCGCGCACTATCATCAAGGCTTACTTTTTGTGGTGTGCTTACGACTACTCCCGCACTCACAGGCACGCTTTGGGCTAGCGTGAGTTGTGCATCGCCTGTGCCCGGTGGCATATCAATAACTAATATATCTAACTCACTCCATAATACATCAGTAAGCATTTGCTCAATCGCTCTCATCACCATAGGACCACGCCAAATAAGACTCTGCCCCTCCTCATAAAGCACACCAATACTCATCATCTCGATTCCATACGCTTTAAGCGGAATGAGCTTTTTAAGCTCATCATTTACCATTGCTTTATTGGCGTTAAGCCCGAGCATTCGCGGGATATTTGGACCATAAATGTCCGCATCAAGTAGTCCTACCTTTTTACCCGCTTGAGCAAGGGCTATGGCAAGATTCACACTTGTGGTAGATTTCCCCACACCGCCTTTACCTGAGCTAATCATCACAAAATGCTTAATATGCGGTGCGAGATTCTTTGTTTTGGGGGTTGGTTTTTCTTGTTTGGGAATCTCTGGGGTAGAAATGTTTATGCGTGGATTGCTAATGCCAATTTTTTTTAATGCCATTTGCACATCGCCACCGAGCTTCGCCACAATCTCATTGGAGTTTGAGGGAATGCTTAAGTTAATCTCTGGTGGATTTGCCCCCTCATTTATCTCTTTAACAAAGCCAAAACTCACAATGTCTTTTTGAAAATTTGGGTAAATAACGCTACTTAATGCTTCAAGTATTTGTTCTTTTGTTTGCATAATCAATCCTTATCGTATATGAAGTTGTTGTGCAAAGTGTTTTAATAAAGAAAAGTAAATAAAATTCTTTTTATGGGTAATTTTTGTGTGTTTATTTTGTTAAAAATCCTCTAGTTATAAAACTTCGTATAAAAAATTGTATAAATTAAAATGTCTAGCACAATAAAGCCTACTATGCCAAATCCAACACAAAATTTAGCGCAAAATCGACCTAATAAAGCATATTAGATGACTTAATCCCAAAAACAATAAAATAAATATTCAAAAATTTTTCCAAAATCTAAGTGTGTTTTGCGCCTAGACGTTATAAAAATACAAGCAAAATTTAGCTATGATTTTGCAAGATTTTTATACTGATTTAGAGATATTAAAGGCGAGCAAATGGACTACAAAAAGGCGTTTTATAGCAAATTAGAGGATTGTTATTTGTGGACAAAAATAAAGCAAGCTCAAAGCCATCACGCGACTTCGCAAAAAAGCCACGCTAATGCACAGCAAACAACGCCGCAAGCACCACAAACACAGCAACACCCTTATACCACCCTATTTTACACGCTTTTGGCGTTGTTTGTCTTTATTGTGCTTATTCGCCTTGTCAGCCTCGCACTCTATCCGCTTATGGACCCCACAGAAGCGCGATATGCCGAAATGGCTCGCAAAATGCTCGAGTTAGGCGATTTTGTGGTGCTACACTACACTTATGAGTCGCCATTTTGGGGCAAGCCTCCGCTTAGCTTTTGGAGTAGTGCGCTAGGAATGAGCCTTTTTGGCATCAACGAATTTGGTGCGAGAATCGCGCCTTTTATCGCGGGATTGCTTGTATGCACACTATTTTTTGCGTGGCGTTATGATATGCGCGATTTTGTCCACTTACAAAGCCCTAAAGGAGCGCAAAATCTTGGACAAACCCATAAAGAGTGGCAACTACAAAATCCCACACACGCTAGATACACGCTTGCTTTAGCAAGTGGCATTATTATGTTTAGCACGGCTCTTGGGCTTGTCGCGTGTGGTGCGGTGATGACTGATGAGTTTTTGCTCGTGTGTGTGGGGCTGTGTATGGTTGGATTTTGGAATTGTGTGGCAAGCGAAAAATCCCAAGTGCAATGTCAAGATTTAGAATCTAAAGCCATAAATAACGCAAAGACGGACACAAAAGCAAACCAAAGCAACCAAAAAGCGCGATTGTGGGGCTATGCGTTTTTTGTGGGGCTTGGGCTAGGATTGCTTGCAAAAGGACCGCTTATTTTTGTGCTTTCACTCGTGCCGATTGTGGGATTTGCCGTGCTTATGTGGCTTTTTCACCGCATTTGTCAATCTCACCAAATATCACAAAATCTAAGTCAAAATCTCGCCCAAAATCCACAAAACACACCCGCACAAACTACCACAAACGCAAGCCAAAATCTCACACTGCATTACAGCAATTTACCCATTGTGAGTGGGAGTATCCTAGCCCTGCTTATCGCACTTCCGTGGTATATTTTGTGCGAATTGCGAAGTGAGGGATTTTTGGAGTATTTTATCATCGGCGAGCATTTTAAGCGGTTTTTAGTCAGTGGCTGGGAGGGGGATTTATACGGTGGTGCACATTCGCGCACGATTGGGAGCATTTGGATATTTTTCCTTATGGCGTTTTTGCCTTGGAGTATTATTTTTGCAGGATTTTTCGCTCGCCACATCGCCACATTCTTTACATATTTTAAAATCTTTGCAAAAATTCCTTTTATGAAAGACTCTTTTTTCAATTCCACACGGGATTTTGCGATACAAATCGCACAAAAT
>CAKVEH010000128.1 GCA_934728205.1 uncultured Helicobacteraceae bacterium | reverse complement strand
CTTGGGAAAAAGCGTATGGTAGCTGATAAGGGGGCGAGTATGAAAGCAATAGTTTGGTTACTAGCAATAACGCTTTTTTCAAGCTCTTTGTTTGGTGCTGGTGATGGGAAGAATTATGTCGACCCATCGCACATTGGCACACACGATGAAGAAGTGGATTTAGGCTATAATAAGAATATTTATGGCACAAAGCAAATTGAGGCGATTAAAAATTGGGGGCTCCATACCAAGACTTCTGGCGTAGTGCTAGGCACAGTAGTGCCAGGTGATGGTGGGAGTATCGAGCCTGCGACAATGGGAGAGCCTATTAAGGGGATTCGCGGTTGGAATGGCTTGGGTGAAATTTTTACTATCTTGCAAGGTGGATATTTTGCTGCAATTTTCCTCATTATCGTGCTTTTTGTGCCATTGGCATTTTTTGGACATTATAAAATCATCGGTGCGCGTAAATACAATCACGCTAGTAAGCTAAAAGTATTTAGTAAGTATAATATTTTCGTGCATTGGTTTGCGGCAGTGCCTTTTGTGCTTATTTGTATCACAGGACTTATGATGGTTTTTGGTGATAAACTTGGTGGAGGCGGACTTATCCGCTTTGCGCGTGATTTGCACGGATTATCTACGATTGTGTTTGCGATTTTTGGCACACTAATGTTCTTAATGTGGGTAAAAGATTGCTTCCCTAAAAGTTATGACATTAAGTGGCTAATGATAATGGGTGGTTACCTTGATAAGGTAAATAAAATAATCCCAGCACACAAGTTTAACGCAGGACAAAAAATGTGGTTTTGGGTGGCTACACTTGGCGGAGCAGTAATGGTCTTTACAGGAGCAGTAATGTTTTTCCAAAGCACAGATATTAACACATTGCGTCTTATGGCTCTTATTCACAATGTTGTTGGTTTCTTGGTGGTGGCATTGCTTATCACGCATATTTATATGACTGCCTTTGCGATTGAAGGTGCTATGGAATCTATCATCAATGGAAATATGGGTGAAGAGGAAGTCTCAATGCTTCATAGCTTTTATTATGAGGATTTAAAAAAGAGCGGCAAGCTAGATTCTATGCGAGTGAGCGGACATCACTGATTTATGCAAGCCTTAGGGCTTGCATAGATTCTCATAAGCCAATTTGCCAAAAATCTCTACACAACTTCTGCAATTAAAAAGTCTTTATTTTTGTTATTCTAAGAATCTCTCATCACAAAAACTTCCTGTGTGCAAATTGCTAAAAGCATTCTTTAGGGATTTGAAAAGTTCGGTGTTTTTAGATTCTAATTGAGCCAAAAATTGTTTAGTGTTTTCACGGGCAAATGGTCGTTTATCCTCAGGTAGCCAATTTATCGGGCAATTACAATCAGGTGCTATATAGATATTATTATGCGCGATAAAGTCCCTAATCGCCCTCTCTCGTAAAAAAATGAGCGGACGGATTACACGCAAGCCATTTTGTGCAGTATAAATTGGTGGCATTGAGCGTAGCGCGCCATTATAGCTTAGATTCATAAAAAAGCTCTCCACAGCATCATCGAAGTGATGTGCTAGAGCGAGTTTGTTAAATCCTCCCTCCAATGCTTTTGTGTAAAGTGCGCCTCGCCTCATACGCGAGCAAAAGCTACAATATACCGTGCCTCCGCGTTTATGTTCCTCTAAAATTTTATAAATATCTGTGCGATAAAGCTCATAAGGAATCTTCAACCTCTCACAATATTCAAAAATATATTCATACTCGCCCCCGCGTCCATAATCAACCGTGAGTGCCTTAAACTCAAAGCTAAAAGGCGCGTGTTTTTGCATATAGGCTAAAATGGTGGCAAGCAGGATAGAATCTTTCCCCCCACTTAACCCCAAAAGCACTTTATCTCCCTCTGCAATGAGATTGTATTGTGCGTTTGTCTTGCCCACAAGGCGTAAGATTTTTTTACTAATTTGGGGTGTGGAATATTGTTTTTCTTGGTTGTGTGCGGTAGATTCTAAATGTGGTGTATCAAGCATTGTATTCCTTGTATAGTTCATTTTTAGTATTTTTAATGCTAGCGAATTTTTTTATTTTTAATTACAACAAGCGTGAAGTTTTGGAATCACAACGCTTAAAATAAACATATTTAAGTAAAGATTTATGATATTTAAGATACACTCCCCGTGTAAAAAATATAAGGAGTTAGCAATGAATGCTATAAACACAAGTTTCATAATGCTATGCTCACTTTTAGTCCTGCTGATGACGCCTGCGTTGGCGATGTTTTATTCTGGTATGGTGGGGACTAAAAACACCCTAAATACCATAATGAACGGCTTTATCGTGTTTGGAGTGATTACTTTGCAGTGGATTATCGTGGGCTTTTCACTAAGTTTTAGCGGGGATAATGCTGGAATCATCGGGAATCTAGAGAATTTCGCACTTGCTGGGATTAGCGGGTTTAACGATGATGGCGTGCCAAATATATTAGCAATGCTATTTCAAATGATGTTTGCCCTTATCGCTTCAGCGATTATCACAGGTTCGCTTGTTGGGCGGATTAAGCTCGGCGTGCTGGTGGCGTTTTTGCTAGTTTGGAGCACGGTGGTGTATGATTGCTTAGCGCATATGATTTGGGGTGGCGGATTTTTAGAATCTAGAGGCGGTTTAGATTTTGCAGGTGGTGGAGTTGTGCATATTAGCTCAGGCGTGGCTGGGCTTGTAGGCGCGCTCCTTGTGGGTGCGCGTAAAACTCCCACTTCGACAAACGGTGCGCATTCTGTGCCTTATGCGTTTTTGGGTGCGATTTTGCTTTTTATCGGCTGGCTAGGGTTTAACGCAGGCAGTGCTGGCGCAGTCGATGACATCGCGGTAAATGCCTTTATCGTAACGATTATTTCAGCGGCAAGCGGATTTTTAATTTGGGTGTTGCTTGAATGGGTAAAACACAAAAAACCAACGGTGCTAGGGGGTTTAAGCGGTCTTGTGGCAGGGCTTGTGGGTATCACGCCGGGAGCTGGGTTTGTGGGGATTTGGTCAAGCGTGCTAATCGGTATGATAAGCGCGCTGGTGTGCTACTTTGGGCTTTTTTATATCAAATACAAACTCAAATGGGACGATAGCCTTGATGCGTTTTCATTGCACGGCATAGGCGGAATCTGGGGCGGTATCGCTGTGGGACTATTTGCAAGCGGAGCGGTAAATCCCGCAGTAATCACAGATGGTGCGCTAGGCGAGGGCTTACTGATTAGTGGCTCATTTGAGTTATTTATCGAGCAGATTTTTGCCATTATCGTGTGTGCTGGGCTCTCCGCAGTGGTAAGCGTGATAATTTTTAAGATAATTGCACTTTTTACGGATTTGCGCGTGAAAGAGGAAATCGAGGAAAAAGGCTTAGACATTCACTTACACGGTGAAGAAGCGTATAGAATGTAATTTTGCAAAATAGAGTTTTGATACTATTTTTTAACAAGCCGACTTTAGATTCTTAATAAATTTTTCTAGTGCTTTAGACTTTTGCAATTAGTCTAAAGCACAACTCTACTTTTGTAACAATAATACTAATGTGTAGCCGTGATGCCTAATCGCTTTTTCTCGTCTTCAGGCATTTTTTCGGTAAGTTTTTTAAACTCATTATTTACTGCCGTGCGATATTCTCGGTATTTTTTCATAGTCCAAGAACCTATGGCTTTATCTTGAGCTTTTGTGAGCTTTTCTTGGAATGCCTTTTTGCTCGCTGGGTCGAG
This sequence comes from uncultured Helicobacteraceae bacterium, assembly GCA_934728205.1. Classification (GTDB taxonomy): domain Bacteria; phylum Campylobacterota; class Campylobacteria; order Campylobacterales; family Helicobacteraceae; genus Helicobacter_F. The sequence goes on along the minus strand of CAKVEH010000128.1, from coordinate 84 downwards.
GAAAGCTGTAATTTTGTGAATCTCTAAGCGCAACTCAGCAGCCTCAGTAGCCGAAAGCGAACCATATTTAGCTTGCCTTACAAG
>CAKVEH010000127.1 GCA_934728205.1 uncultured Helicobacteraceae bacterium | reverse complement strand
CTGATTAAAGACCGAGCTATCTTGGTAACCGTATTGAATCTTAAGCCCAGAAGCGATTTGTGTATTGGTTTGATTGAGCTTTTTTTGCATAGCATTTTGGTAGTAATTCATTTGGTTGTATTTTGTGCCAAAAGTAATACGCATACACTCTGCCTTTGTTTTCTAAAATCTCTTTGTGGAATCTAAAGCAAAAATAGTGCCCAAGTCTTCAAGTAAGTTTTGTGATAAATTCGGCTATTTGTTTGGGAGTGTCAATATCAAAAATAGGTAAATTTGGGAGTTTTGTCATTTTGTGCTTATCACTAGCAATCTCACTGCTAAGTGCAAAGGCGTTTGCATAAGGGATATATGCCTCATCAATTTCTTCCCTAAAAAGGACAATTCTTGGATATGGCAAGTGCTTTAATCCCTCAATAAGCACCACATCGCAATCATCAAAAAAGCCAATGATTTTTTGAAACTCTGCGCATTCATATTCGCTTGTATCTTTAAACGCGGTATTTTTAGATTCTCTTAAACTTACACAATCCACAGAATCTATGGCGAGATTCTGTGGATGGAGGTTGTTTTGATTGCTTGATAAAATGGTGCTTTTTTGTGGAGAGATGATAGCCACGCGTGGAGCGACTTGAGAGAATTTAAAGCTATCTTTGTTGTGCTCTTTTCCTTGCGTGTCAAATTCAGCTTTGTTTTTAGGGTCGTGTTTAATGATATTTACGCGCAAATCCATTTCGCGCAAGATAAGCGCAACTTTGCAAATAAGCGTAGTTTTCCCGCTATTGCTTTTCCCGCTAAAGCAGACGATTTTTGGCATTATGATAAGATTCCACTTCCAGCGATTTTTTGACTCTTTGAGAGAGCAAAAACACGCTCGCCTTTAATAATATCATATTTCCAAATAGGTGCATTTGCCTTAAAATCCTCGATAAAATTCTCATACAAGCCTAACGCAGCTTTACGCTTAGATGAGATAACCGCACACATAAATGAACTTTTGCCTTTTGGCACATCACCTGTTGAGTGTGCCATTAGTAGTGTTGCTTCTTGTTGCTTGGCTCGCTCTTGCCATTTGTTAAACCACTTATGTAAGAGCGGCTCATACACATCAAAGCTTAACCCACTAACCAAGTCATTTTGCAAGTTTTTATGGGTATTTTGCAAATCTTCTTGACTTTTTTCCTCTCGCACAAGTCCCTCAAACACACACAGAGCACCACAATTTTGCGCCATTGCGTAATTTTCCCATTGTGTGTAGATTTCACTCACGCACAATGCGCCTTTATGTAGCGTTAAAAATTCCATTATCCACCACAAACGGGAGGCAAAATAGCAATCTTATCGCCATTTTTTAGCACAAAGTTATTATCACTGATGATTTCATCATTTACAGCCACAGCACATATTTGTAGCCATTTTGTTAATTCTTTTTTTTGTGCGAGTGCTTGTTTTAGCTCACCGAAATTTTTCGCCTCACATTGCATAATACCAAAATTACTTAATGGTCCTAAAAACTCTACACTTACCATTTATCCCTCCTTATAAAATATCCCTAAAGAGTAAGACTTCTACATTCTGCCCCTTTTGGAGCGAGCCACCATCTTCAGGTAATATGGCAAAGCCCGTTTGCACGCCAAGATTGTTAATCATCGAGCTTTGTAGGCTTTTTTTGGATTTAAAACTTACAAAAAACTCTCCATTTTTAAGCTCTATCTTACAAGCGCGAAACTCCATTCGAGAATCGCTTTGTTGGAGATTCTCTAATAATCGTCCTTTGATAATAAAATTCTTTGCTTTTGTGCCGTTAAGTCGCGCGATAATTGCACGAGCAAAAAGATAAAATGTTACCGCACACGAGTTTGGATACCCTGGTAAGCCAAAAATATGAGTAGTTTTACTACCTTGTTTGTAGATTCCATACGCCACAGGTTTGCCCGGCTTCATTCGCACGCCTTTAAACTGCATTTCACAAAACTCTTGCATAATATCTTTGGTGAAATCAAAATCGCCAACACTCATTCCACCTGTGGTTACAAGCACATCACATTGTTGCAATGCTTGCTTGTAGAGTTTAATGATAGCCTTTTTATCATCGCCTACATTATCAAACAGCACGATTTCACAGCCAAGCGATTCGCATAGCGCGCCTAAGAGGTGGTTATTCACATTTCGTAGCACATTTGTGCGTTGGCTTTGTTCGCCCACCTCGATGATTTCATCACCAATGCTTAAGATTCCAACTTTAGGACGCGCACTCACTTGCACAAAGACTTTATTTAAGTCTGCCAAAATTCCCACTTCAAATGGGCTTATGCGTATCCCTTGATGGAGTAAAATGTCTCCAGATTTATAATTTTCGCCCACTTGGCGCACCCATTGTGAGCGCGTAATCTCTTTTTTAGAATCAAGCAATTTTATAAATTCCCTATCGCCTTTTTTAAACCTGATGGTATCTTCTATAAGCACAATTGTATCGGATTGTAATGGCATTTTAGAGCCTGTGTAGGTAGCAATGGTGCATTGTGGAGAGAGTGTGAGGATTTCCTCTAAACCAGCCTTATTGATAGCTTGGAGTTCCAATCCTTCGCTGCGGAGTGTTTGTAAATCGTCAAATCGTATCGCAAAGCCGTCCATTGCTGATGTGGGGAATGGTGGGACATTTTTATCAGCACGAATATGCTGTGCTAAAATGCGCCCAACAGATTGATTAAATATAATTTTTTGGCTTGGCAGAGGCGTTACTTCTACACCATCCAAGATTCTCATCGCTTCAGCATAGCTTATCATTGTTTTGTAGTTTTTCAACTTCCAGCCTCCCCATTCCTCTTAAACGACATAGTATTTTAAGAATCTCGTAGTGTAAAACACGCTATTATTTGAATTGAAATCTTTAATTATAGCAAGTGTCCCATTTTATCTTTTTTGACTTGCAAATATCCCTCATTATGCTTATTGCAACCTACAATAATGCTAGTTCTTTGCACTTTAGCATACTTGGCTATGGAATCTACTTTAAGTGGATTATTGGTAAGCAGGGCAATCTCTTCAATCCCAAAATGCTTAAATATTTCACCCACGATAGCATAATCACGCCCATCAACAGGCAGCCCAAGCTCCACATTTGCCTCTACCGTGTCAAGTCCTTTATCTTGCAAGGCATACGCATTAACTTTGTTAAACAATCCAATGCCTCTGCCTTCTTGACGCAAGTAAATAACCATACCGCCATTTTTATGCTGTGCAATCTGTTTAAGGGCATATTGTAGCTCATTTCCGCAATCACACTTGAGTGAGCCTAGCACATCGCCTGTCAAGCATTCTGAATGTAGTCGCACTAATGGCACTGCTCCTAGAGTTTCGCTAAAAATGACTAAATGTTCTTTTATCTCATTTTGCAAAAACTCTTTAAAACATTGTATCCAAAAGCTACCATAAATAGTTGGTAAATGTGCTTTTTGTGATATTTCACACTGCATTGTAATCCTTTTATTATGTTAAAAAGCGCGTATTTTAGCACAAATAACAAACTAAAGGCTAATTGTCGCTATAATTACATTCCTTAAGTTTTATATTTGGAGTTACAAATGGCGTTAGTTGGGCATATTTCTAGCTTTGATGTTTTTTTTGCAAAGCATCAAAATCTTTGTTTTGTGCAGGAATATTTACATAATGCTTTGCGCGCGGGGAGTGTAGAAAATACACGCATTATGGATTTGCACCTTACAAATGGCGAGCGCGTGGAGCGTGAGTATGATTTAGGCGGTGGTGTGCGTGCCATCGAGCAGAGCTATATGCTTAAAAGTCCGCAAGAAGCGTTTTTTGAGACG
>CAKVEH010000126.1 GCA_934728205.1 uncultured Helicobacteraceae bacterium | reverse complement strand
GATTCTATGGTTGTGATTTGAGGGGTGAGAAATTTTGAAAAATCCGCCTTTGGTGGCTCTATGGAATAAGGAGATTGACTTTGAGTAGAATCTATATTTGTTCGCAATGCTCTTTTTGCTGCCTCGAGATTTGCCGCATAACCACAGCTCTTACAAATCGCCAATGTATCTTCACCACAAGGAGCAAGCACCATAAATTCCTTACTTCCACTTCCACCAATCGCACCGCTATCGGCCTCTACGACTTTATATTCCAACCCCAGCCTATCAAGGATTCTCCTATATGTGCGCTCCATAATGTCAAATTCTCTATCTAAATCCTCTTTTGTGCTATGGAAGCTGTAGGCATCTTTCATTACAAATTCCCGCGCACGCATAAGTCCAAATCTCGGGCGTGCTTCATCGCGGAATTTAGTGTGAATCTGATAAATATTAAGCGGAAGTTGTTTGTAGCTTTTAACAAAACTTCGCGCAATATGCGTGGCTACTTCCTCATAAGTGGGTCCAAGCACAAAAGCATTCTCTTTTCTATCATTAAAGCGTAGTAACTCCTTGCCATACTTGCCAAATCGTCCGCTCTCCTCCCACATTTCCGCAGGCGTTACAAAGCCAAAGAGCAATTCTTGTGCACCTGCGTTATCCATTTCTTCTTTGATGATAGTGCGGATTTTATCAAGCATTTTTTTACCTAATGGCAAAAAATTATAAATCCCTGCGCCCACTTGCTGAATATACCCTGCACGCACAAGATATTGATGAGATTTTAGCACGGCATCTTTTGGAGATTCCTTTAAGGTGGGGATAAAGAGTTGTGAAAATTTCATTGCCCAGCCTTATAGTGTTTTATCTTTATGTGGAGATTGTTTGGATATTGTAGCTTTTTGGGAATCTTTGGCTTTATTTTTTGTCCAAGTGAGAGGGCATTGCTTTGCGTTTGCCACTTGAGATAGTCCTCCACTCATCGCATTTGCCTTTTGGATAAACTCCTCGCATTTATATTTGTTTAAAAGCACAATTTCATCATTTATATCAAAAGTCGCTTTCAAAGCCTCGATAATAGGGTCGGCGTTAATGCTCTCTCCTGCTTGCTTGATACGCATAGTAGGTGTATGTAGGAATGTATTAAACGCGCCGTGCAGGATTTTCTCTACATTTTTTTCACACTCTTTTGGTATGTAGCCTTTTTTGATTGCGCGTGTGAGTTCTTTTTGGCTTGCTTGTCGTGCTAAATCACGGATATGCTTGATGATTGGGTCTGCACCTAAACTTTGCAACCACTTAAAAAAGTCTTGTGTATATTGTTCGATGATATTATAGGCTTGCTTGGCACTTTTTTCACGCTTGATAAGATTTGCATTGACAATTTCTTGCAAGTCATCGACACAATATATATCCAAATTTGGAATCGTAATATCCTCAATATCGCGTGGCACAGCCAAATCAAACCAGATTCTATAATGCGTAGTATCAGTAATCATATCTTTGGTAACCACCGTGTGAGACGCACCTGTGGCAGAAATGAAAATATCCGCACTTGCTAGAATTTCTTTTAACTCACTAAAAGGCGTAATGATAATGTTTGGCTCTGTGCTTAGTTGCTCTTTTAGCTCATCTAGCGTCTTTCTTGCGTTTTGCATATTGCGATTAAGCAGTGTGATAAAGACATTATGCTTAAGTAAGTGTTTAAGGGCTAAAATGCCCATTTCCCCCGTGCCTAAAATCGCTACTTTTTTAGAATCTAGATTCTGTCCTTTTTGGGCGAGAATAAATTCTATCATAGCTACCGCCGCACCAGCCACAGAAGTATGGCTACTTGAAATATCTGTGGCATTACGCACACTTGCAGCACATTTAAACGCGTGGTGGATAAGACGCGTCATATCCTTAGCGCAAAAGAGATTTTCATAAGAAAATCGATACGCATCTTTAAGCTGTCCTGCGATTTGTGTCTCGCCCACCACTAGAGAATCAAGGCTTGAAGCCACGCTAAAAATATGATACACCGCATATTGATTGTAGCGTATGTCAGCACATTGTTTGAGTTCTTGTGTGGAGATATTTTTGCATTGCTCCAATGTGGTAAAAATAAACTCTCGTGCAAGTTTTATATCAACCACACTGCTATAAATTTCCACACGATTGCAAGTTGAGAGGAGGACAACTTCTTTAATCATATCATTTGCGCAAAGTTTCTCTAAGAATCCATACCGCTCCCCATCGTTAAATGCAAGTTTCTCGCGCAATGCTAAATCTACATTTTTGTGCGAAAAGCTCACCACCATATATTGTGCATTTGTCTGTTGTGTGTGCTGTGTCATCTTAAAACTCTCTTTGTATCATATTTGTTACAATGTCCTCTAATCTCACATTTACTTCCTTTGCGCGCGGGTCTTGCACGGATTGGATACACTCTATGGCTTTGCTAGCATATTCTTTTGCCAATGCAATACAATCGCTCACACAATTATAGCGTAAAAAAACATCTCGTATCCATTGTTGCTCTTTAGTGTTTAATTCACGCTTATAAAGGCTTAGAAGCGTGTCAAATTCTTTTTTATTAGCTCTTTGTGAAAGCAAAATATAAGGTAAAGTCGCTTTCCCCTCGCTAAAATCACTCATTGCTGGCTTGCCTAGCACTTCTGTGCTTTGTGTAATGTCCAAAATATCATCAACGATTTGAAAGGCAATGCCAAGATTTAGCCCATAGATTCTATACTTTTGACTATCTAATCCGCACAAAATTGCGCCGCATTCCGCACTTGCAGCAATCAAACTCGCCGTTTTGTCCGCGCACATTTGAATGTATCGCTCCTTATTGTCATTAAAGCACTCACTCATCGCCACATCTTCAATCTCACCGATAGAGAGGCGAAACACAGAATCTGCAATGCTTTGTGCGATTTTTGCTCCAAAGCTAGCGAGCTCAAAAAATGCTTTAGAATAAAGCGCATCGCCTAGCATTATGGCATTTTTATTCCCAAAAAGTGCGTTTATAGATGGCTTAGCGCGCCTAACTCTGGCGTTATCAATGACATCATCGTGCAATAAACTCGCACTTTGGATAAGCTCAATAATCGCACAAAGTCTCAATGCCTCATCACTCTCCCCGCTAATAGTAAGCAAAAGTTTAGAGCGCAACATTTTGCCCACGCTTAATTTATCAAATTGAGCGAGTAAAATTGCGTTGTGAGAATCTTTTATAAATTCTTGCATAAGCGTGGCAATTTTTTGCCTGCTTATGGCAAAATCACTTTGTATCACACTTGTTTGCATTATCCCTTTCCTTACAATGTCTCTTCTTGCCCGAGCTCTTCACTTCCCAAACTCGCACCCACACCCTCAATGTAGAGCTTGAGATGGGCTTTTTTATCAGCAAAGTCTTTAAAGAAAATATGAAGTATTGGCGGTCGCTTTGGATTCTCTCCTAATGGGAGAGTGAAATCACTGCGTTGATAATCCTTATACAAAATAACTTGATGATTAAAGCTATCATAGCGAATGTGAAGCAACAACCCATAATTTTTATACAGCGTCCAACGCATAACAAACGGCTTCTCAACAGAATCTAGCAAAAAACTTGCGCGGTAGTTTTGCTCTTTTTGAAGCTCTAGCTCCCTTTGCCAGCTCCACTGCGGTGTCGCGCCAAGCGCAACACTCACGCTAAAAATAAGCATCAAAAAGACTAAATATCGCGTTTTTTGCCTCATCGTCCTACCCTTACTCCTCACTACTCGTGGTTTCCTAAAATATTGCCCATAGATTCAATAGCAAGAGAGTCTTTCATAGCTCGCAACTGCTCCTTTTGCTCCTCATCACATCCACGAGAAAAGAGCCCAAATTCATTAGA
>CAKVEH010000125.1 GCA_934728205.1 uncultured Helicobacteraceae bacterium | reverse complement strand
TGGTCCGGGTGTGCGCTTCGTGCTATTTTTGCAGGGCTGTCGCTTGCGCTGTTTATACTGCCACAACCCCGATACTTGGGACACACACAGTGGGAATGAAATGAATCTCAAAGATATTTTAAAAAAGATTATCCCTCACAAGCGATTTTATCAAAACGGCGGGGTTAGCATCTCTGGGGGCGAGCCGTTGCTACAAAGTGAGTTTTTATACGATTTTTTAGTCGCGCTCAAATGGCTAGGATTTCACACCGCGATTGATACGAGCGGGAGTGTCGCTATTGAAAAGTCCAAAAAGTGCATAGATGAGGCAAGTATGCTCCTACTAGATATTAAGGAGGTTTGCGAGGAGGATTGTATTGCACTCACAGGGTATAGCGGGGCAAATACGCTAAAGACGCTTCACTACTGCGAGGAGGTGGGTAAGCCTGTGTGGGTGCGCTATGTATGCGTGCCAGAGCACACTTTGCAAACGCATAAAATCCACGCATTAGGCGAGATGCTGCGCCCATTGCAATGCGTGCAAAAAGTGCAGCTCCTGCCATTTCATCAGCTAGGCGCACACAAATACGAGCAACTAGGCTTGCGTTACAAGCTAGCACATCTCCCCACGCCCACAAATGAAGCAATGCAAGAGGCAAAAGAGATTCTCTCTCACTATGGATTAGCACTTGGGTAAATTTTGCTACAATTACGCGCAAAATATCCTCTACATTTACAAATGTAGAGGACTTAATTAAAGTCAAATGAAATGCCAAAGGAGCACAAATGATAACCAAAGACAACTTGCAGGATTTGCTTCTCTCACTTGGATTTGTAGAATCTAGCGCGCAGATTCTCACCAAGACTTTCAAAGCACATAATTCCCTAGCGAGCGGGGGGGGGGGGGCAAAACTGCCTTAAAATTTTATTTTAAAGCAAAAAAGCTCATCTATCCCGCAAATACAAGCGCGAATCTAAGCGAGCCAAATGGCATTATTATCCACGATGACACCACGAGCAATTTCTCTCACTCTGAAAATTTTGTCGTTTTTGAATGTGTGCATAGACTGCTAGATAAAGGCTACAAGCCCGAACATATCGAGCTAGAGCCTAGATGGAATCTAGGGCGAGAGGCAAAAGGTGGCAAGGCAGATATTTTGGTGCGTGATAATGAGCGCAACCCATACTTGCTAATCGAGTGCAAAACCGCAGGTAGCGAATTTAGCAAAGAATGGAATAAAATGCAACAAGACGGCGGACAGCTTTTTAGCTATTTTCAGCAAGAGCGGGGCGTGAAGTTTCTCTGCCTTTATATGAGTGATTTAGCGACATTAGAGCCAAGCCAAGAAATGCAACAATTTAGCGCGACTTATCAAAACTACATTATCCACACCCAAGACAATAACGACTATCTTAAAGAGCGTTCCATCACAGGCTACGCCCACGCTACGAATAATACCGAGCTTTTTAGCGTTTGGAGAGAAGTTTATAAGCTAGAATACGCTGAAATAGGCATTTTTGAGCGCAATATCAATGCTTATGAAGCAGGGAAAAACGCGCTTTGCTTTGAGGATTTACAAGAGTTATCAAGCTACAACGATGAGGGCAAAACTTATGAGGATGGCAAATACCACGAGTTTGCCAAGATTTTACGCAAATACAACATTTCAGGCAAAGAAAACGCCTTTGACAAGCTAGTAAATCTATTTCTTTGCAAAATCTATGATGAAAATCACAACAAAGAGATTTTGCGCTTTTGCTATCGTGGCAATGTAAGCGATAGTTTAGAATCAATGCAAGATAGGCTAATGCTTTTATATAAAGAGGCTATGAGAGAATTTTTAAGCGAAGAGATTACATACATAAGCAATGATGAAATAGAGATGCAATTTAGCGATTTTAAGCGACACAAAATCAAAACCAAACACCTAAAAGAGCAAATGCAAGAGTTTATCCGTCAGCTTAAATTCTACTCACATAGCGATTTTAGCTTTTTAGAAGTGCATAATAAAGAGCTATTTTTACAAAATGGCGAAGTGCTAAAATCTGTCGTAAAACTTTTTGAAAAACTCAAACTCACGCAAAATAAGACAAATCAGCTTTTAGGCAATCTCTTTGAGCTATTTTTGCAAAAAGGTATGAAGCAAGATGAGGGGCAGTTTTTTACGCCTATGCCTATTTGTGAGTTTATTATCCACTCTTTGCCACTTGAATCTATGTTTATAGATTTTGCGACAAATTCACCTAAAATCCCAAAAGTCATTGACTATGCTTGTGGCGCAGGGCATTTTCTAAACACCTATGCAAACATTATCACCCAAAATCTCCCGCAAGATTCACACAAAAGCATCGCGCAAAGACGCGAGAATCTAGACGCGCTTTTTAGTCATATTTATGGCATAGAAAAAGAATACAGATTAAGCAAAGTAGCCAAAGTCGCCGCTGCAATGTTTTCACAAGAAAAAATTAACATTACTTATGCAGACGCGCTAGATTTTGCCAAATTTACCCACAAAGATTTTGACTTGCTAATCTCAAATCCGCCATACTCTGTCAAAGGCTTTGTCGAGACGCTTAGCGCGGATTCTTATGCCAAATACGAGCTAAGCAAAAAAGTAAGCGACAAAGATAGCTTTAATGCCATTGAGTGCTTTTTTATCGAGCGGGCAAACGAACTTTTAGCAAGCAATGCCAAGCTAGCAATCATTTTGCCAAGCTCTATTTTAAACAAAGGCGGGATTTATGAAAACACGCGCGAGATAATCTTGCGAAATTTTGAGATTGTCGCTATTGTCGAGCTAGGGAGTGCGACATTTGGCGCGACAGGGACAAACACAATCATTCTTTTTGCGAATAAGCGCGAGACTTATGCGAGTTCGCAAGATTCACAAAGCTATTTAAATTTATGCGAAAACATTGCAGATTCGCTGAATTTTGAAAATGTCTATTTGGGGCAGTTTTTACGCGCATATTGCTATTTTATGGACTATAAAGAGAGTGATTTTAGCGTATTTGTGCGTGGCAAGATAAATGAAGATTTGGCTAAAACGCCTACATTTAACGAGTATAAAAAGGCATTTAGCGAATCTAGCGCATATCAAAATTTGCTAAAAAGCAAAATTTATAAAGAAGTGCAAACTACCACCGACAAAGAAGCGTTAAAAAACGCAAAATTCGCAGAATTTGCCCTTGAAATCGAAAAGGACAAATTGCTATATTTTGCGCTAATCTATCAAAACGAAGTGCTTATCATCAAATCCCCAAGCGACTTAAAAGAGCAAAAGAAATTTTTAGGCTATGAGTGGAGCAACCGCAAAGGTGATGAGGGACTAAAAGAACTTAGCGTGCCTTATGCCACGCCACTTTTTGATAGAGCAAACCCGCAAAATCCGCTTAAACTAAACACGCTAATAAAAAATGCGTTTTTAAAAAGTGAAAATAGTCAAATCCCGCCCGAGCTCCAACCCTACGCACGCAAAGCTAGATTAGTAGATATGCTTGATTTTACCCGCGCAGAGTTTAGTAAGGCGATTAGCCTAAATCCTGCCACACAAAATACCACAAATAGCGCGAATCCATTTGCAGATTCTAGATTCGAGATGGTGAAAATTAAAGAGATTTGCGAAATAGGCAGAGGTAGAGTAATTAGCCATAAATACATTGAAGTAAATAAGGGAGAATATCCCGTTTATTCGTCTCAAACTACAAACAAAGGCATTATGGGCTACATAAAAACTTACGATTTTGAAGGAGAATATATCACTTGGACGACAGACGGCATTTATGCGGGGACTTGCTTTTACCGCAACGGCAAGTTTAACTGCACAAATGTTTGCGGAACGCTAAAAATCAAAAATACTGAAATTATGCAATATAAATTTATGGTGCAAGTA
>CAKVEH010000124.1 GCA_934728205.1 uncultured Helicobacteraceae bacterium | reverse complement strand
TCTCACGCCCAAAATGCCATAAAATTGAGTTGCACGCGGACTTCCTTGAGCTTCCTGTGCCTACGACATCACCTACATAGGCTACTTGAGCGTCATTTTTGCTAGCGACTTCTTTAATCTTTTGGATTCTGTTTTCGTAGTTTTCAATGCGTGATTTTAACATTGCTTTAGCGTGAAGTGGTATATCACTGCGGGTAAAGGCGTCTCCTGCGGGACTTAAATCATCGGTGTTTGTCTCACCATCGATTTTAAACACACACGCCTTAATGACCTCTGGCAAGGCTGGCTTTTGCAAAAACCATTCTGCATCTGCCCAAGATTGCAATACTTCCTTTGCTAAAGCATTGCTCGAACTTAGCTTGGCGACATCTTCAAAGCTATTATACATTAGCAATGTATGTTTAAGTGCATTCGCGCAATCCTGCGCCAACTCCTTATCACTCAAGCCCAAACCATCGATAAGTGGCTTGACATTATAGCCACCAAGCATTGTGCCAAGATATTTCACCGCCTCTTTTGGTGTGAAAACCTGCGCCTTACCACTTTTGAGAATCTCAGCGAAAAACTCTGCTTTTAGCTTAGCTGCGTCATCTACGCCCGGATTCACGCGGTGGATAAGTAATTCTTTTGCAAAGTCTTTTTGCGTTTGGCTTGATTGAGTGCTTTTGCAAATCTCAATCGCACTTTTTGTCTGTGCCACGCTCAATGGTAATGGCGGGATACCTTGAGATTCCCTCTCTGCTTTGAGTGCCTCATACTCTTTAATGAATGTATCAAAGTTTTCCATCTTATCTCCTTTGTTGCTATTTATTGTTTGATTATAGGCAAAAGTGGTTAATTTAGAATCCAACAGAGAAATAAAGTCAAGGAAATTGTTACTTTTTGTAATTGACTTTCGCCAAAGTCGCAAAATCAAAGTTGCTTTTCTTTAAATAAATGCGATAAAAATCCACGCAAGGTTTGTTTCATCGTGCGCAAGTGCAACTAAAACAACTCATTTGTGAAAATCTAAGCTATGTAGCCAATCAAATTCGCTCTTTGAGGTTAGATACCGATGCTTAACTTTAAAAGCAAGATTTGTATAAAATCTTTCTAAAAATGAAGAAATCAACTGCTTAAGGTGGATTAAGTCTAAAACTTTTTATCCTAGTTTTTAAAAACGCTTAATTGGCTTGAGTCATTATTTGTAGTAGGTTATTACAAATTGATATGTGTTCATCTGCTATTGCTTCTGCTTCGCTAGATATTTTTTCAAATTTTTCTATCTCGTGGATTTTGTCATTTTGTATTTTTAAAATAAAATCATCTATATTTTTTACAACTTCATCTAAGGATTCTATATAAAGTTTCATATTCACAATTTTTTGTTTTTGTTCTAGCTTGTGCCCAGCGTCCAAAAAAATCATCAAATATTCCTCCTGCATTTCTTTTTCTTGTGCATTAAGCAAATCTCCTTGAGTGCTGATTTTGCGAAAAATGTCCTCCATTTTGTCTGTTGAATAAACAAATCTTGTCATCAAATCGCTGTGTTGGTTTTTTATCTCTGTCAAATCTAATTGTTTAAATTTTGCATTTATTTTGTTTATTTGAGATTCTATTGTTCTTTTTGCTTTTTCTACTTGTTTAAAATTATATAATGCAATTTCTCGCCTATTCTCGTATTTACCCATCGCTTCATTTAGTCTTTCTATTGCGAGAGATGTTTGCAATTCGCGTGCAAAAATTGTCTTTTCATCAACACTAAAATCAACAATATCACACCCCATAAACAACATAACCACAAATACAAAAGCACTTAGTCTAAACATTCATACCCTTCTATATTTTGTGCTTGACATATAGAATCTAAATTTTTAGATTCTATGGCAAATTTAAATTTAGGATTGTTTCTTTTCTCGTAGCATTTTTCTAATCGTAGAAACAGCCTCCTCTGCGGCTTCTAATGACGCTCTATCCATATCCACAGCGATAGCAAGCTCTATTTCGCCCTGCACCTTGATAGAAAACATTTTGCCTGCTTTTTCATCTTGTATGCTAACAGAGCTAATATCCTTATAGAAAAACTCATTAGTCTTGCCAACATACCCATTAGGCTCTATCAAATTGAGTGATATTTCATTGACAAATATTTGGTTTTTCCCAAAATGGATAACCGCTGCTACCATAGGGTTGTATCGCATTACTTTGTCCTCGCCCTCTACAGAATCCTCAAATCTCTCCACATCTGCCCCCATTACGATAAATGGCTCTCGGATAATGTCTTGTTTCTCTATACCAAGCCTATCTAAAGAATCCTTTGCTTTTTCATCTTTTAGCTCTATAAAAGACCTATCAATGTCCGCATCGCTAGGAAAAAGCGATGCAATATAAAAGCCAACAACACAAGCTACTAAAAAAATAAAGCCCAGCCCCTTGAACCATTCCAAAAGCAGGCAATCATAATCAAACCGCCTATAACTCCTGCTCCTTGAAATTCAGTTTTTCCTCAACCTTTTATTAGTCCTCTAAAATACATTCCCACCTGTTCTGGTGTTACCATTTTGTCTCCTTTTTTTTGATTTGATTGTTTAATGTTAATATCCGCAGTTTTTAAAAAATCTAAGCATAAACTGCGGAGATTCTATTTTTTGTTGTATAGCCATAATCCTTTCAGCATTTTGCATTCTTTCGCTAAAAGATGAAGCTATGATAAGTCGCACTTCCTCATCGCTAAAAGTTTGAGAAGCGACTTTAGCAAGACATTTTGGCGCATCTTTTGGAAGCCTACTTTCCGTATTAACAAGTGGCAACATTATAGAAAATCCGCTCTCTAATTGAGATTCAAACTTTGCGCGTAAGTCTTGCGGGGTTTTTTTATTGTCGCAACTCGTCAATACAAACATACATAATATACCAAGAACGCAATAAGCACTAACATTTAGCATTTTTTGATTTACTCTAAATAAGCACATTTTTCTCCTTTTTAGCTTACAAATTTTTATCCCATAGGATATTTTAAAAAGGATTTTATCTTAGTAAAGTGCGATAAGAAAATATCCCATAGGATATTTTATTTTTCTAAAGCTATAAAAATGGAGCAAAACTTCAACAATGGCACCGATGAGGAAATCGCCTCATTTTACGCGCGAGTCTCTGCAAATGTCCGCTACTACCGAGAAAAAAGCGGAATCTCATAGCTAGACTTAGCCATAGAGATAGGCATAAAATCCGCAGCGTTTTATTCAAATTGCGAAAACAATCGCTATGGCAAGCATTTTAATTTAGAGCATATCTACAAACTCTCAAAAGCCTTGCAAATCCCTATATCAGCTCTTTTTGAGCCCATAGAAACCTAAATTTATAACATTTATAAAACAAGCTCAAAATAGAGCATAACAACCCACAAATCCCATAAAAACACCATAAAATCTAAAGTATTTATAATGCCTTGCACCACAATAAAAAACACAAAAAAAAAACTGATAAATAACAAGAATAAAGCAAATGAGCTAAAAGAATACAAGTAGTCTAAGTAGTTTTCCCCTAACCCTGCATCGACCTACATTCCCACACTTGCAAAGTGCAGTATCATCAGCGAAGAGGAGCTTAACTGCTAGGTTCGGAATGGAGCTAGGTGTGTCCTCCTCTCTATAGACACAAGGAAAAGGGAAATAAAGGCACTTTTTTAGAATCTCTTTTTTCAAAATTTTGCCCTTATTTCCATTTTCCTAATGGGGGAAACAACAACTTGACAACCTACATACATAAGTTATCAATCACTGCAATAGCCTAAAAAACTACACCTAAACTTTATTGGTGTAAAATGATACACTCAATAAGGCAGTAATTAGAATACTTAAGACTTAATAAAGAAATAAGCCAAACGGTCTATTAGTAGTAGTC
>CAKVEH010000123.1 GCA_934728205.1 uncultured Helicobacteraceae bacterium | reverse complement strand
CAATAATGCCACCCCGTTACTTCTTGCCCAAAATGATACAGATTCTCCAAATACACAATCTTCTATCCCTTCTGCACCAAGTGATAAAGTGCGATTAGAAAAATCTGTGGTTACCGCAAGCGGACACGAACAAGAATATACACTTGCCCCTGCGAGTATCAGCACGGTAAGTCCAAAAGAAGTGATGAGCCGTCCTGTGCGGGATTTGGGCGAAGCGATACAATATGTGCCCGGTGTCAGCATCGATAGTGGCGTGTCAAAAACGAGCGGGTATAATATCTCTATTCGTGGCTCAACCGATGTGCTTACTCTCATCGATGGCAATCGTGTAACCACAGGTGGAGACGCGCTTTTCCCCAATGGCTTTGGTGGTGCGGTAAATTACTTTATCCCGCCGATGAGTGCCATTGAGCGTATCGAAGTAATCCGTGGTCCTGCCTCCACACTCTATGGTAGCGATGCTATGGGCGGTGTGGTAAATATCATCACCAAAAAGAATTTTGAGAAGTGGGGTGCAAGCCTCCAGCTTAACACCACCTTGCAAGAAGAAAAGCGGTTTGGACATAGCCAAGGCTTTAGCTTCTATACCGCAGGACCGCTAAATGAAGCAAAAAATTGGGGGCTCACTCTGCGCGGGAGTCAATATGCGCGTTTTGGCGTCCCGCTAAAAAACTTAGTCCTGCCACATTTAAGTGCAAATACAGCGCAAGCTAGCACGCTAGTAGGCATAGCACCCGGGCAGATGTATAATATCGGCGGACGCTTGCAGTGGAATTCACTCGCCCAAGTTGGTAATGACTCTCGAGATTCTGTATATTTGGATTTGAATTATGGCGCGCAACTTTTTGATAACTCTGATGGCTTGCTCCTCTCAAATTGGTCTCAAGGGTGGCAACCGGGCAATGATACAAATAACCTAAGGCGAAACAATGGCTATGCCCCAGATTACAACATTTATCAGGCAAATGTCGTCCTAGCGCATAAAGGGAAATACTACTACAACGAGGGCGCGACATTTGAATCGTGGGGGTTAGATAACACTTTACAGTGGAATTTCACACAAAATGACGGACGCACCGTGCCACAAAATACAAATATTCCGGGTGGGACACTTGCTAATGGTCCTTTTAATGGCGTTACTGCAGGCGATGATAGAGACTTGAGCGCAAATGATATAATCTTTGACCACAAAGAGAAAATGTTTTTTAACTTTGGCTCGTGGGGTGGGCTAAATCTAGGCATTGGTGCGCGCTATTGGTATAATACCTTTAATGATAAATTACTCCAAGTAGTCGCACAAGGTGCGAGCTCACTCAAAGAGCAACATATCGGTGCGGTGTATGCGGAGGGCGAGTTTATGCTCTTTGATAGAGTGTTTTTGACACTTGGAGGAAGAGGGAACTTTAATTCTGTTTTTGGAAGTAATTTTTCCCCACGCGCGTATATCGCCTACAATGTCATTGATGATTGGCTAACCCTCAAAGGTGGTGTATCCACAGGATATAAATCCCCAGCACTCAATCAACTTGTCAATGGAATTGTGAGTTTTTCTGCTTCTGGAGCAAGCCCAACTTATGGGAATCCAAACCTAACTCCACAAACAAGCGTAACTTATGAGTTAAGCGCATTGAGCGATAATGATTATTTTAGTTTAAGCGTTACGGGATTTTGGACAGACTTTAAAGACAGAATCACAAGCGTGGGAGGATTTGCAGCAGGGACAATCGTTGGCAACACAGGGCAAACCTGTGGCGCAACAAATAATAATGCTTGCTCATATTACGCAAATCTAGGCGAGGCAAAGTCCTATGGTGCGGAAGTCGCACTAGGGCTAAAGCCTATAAGTGTGGGCTATGGCGAAATCAGTGCGGATGCGGCATATACATACAACCACACTTATATCTCTCGCACCGCACAAGGCGCGACAGGTAGCACAGACCAAAGACTTACTAATGTCCCGCTTCATAGCGTAAATGCAAGCATAAACTATGACACACGCTACTTTGGCGCATATATACGACAAGAGGTAAAAACACATCTCTATCGCGGGAATCCAAACACGCCAAACACCGCAGCAGCCACACTTGGCGAATATTACAAGCCAATTTTGCTAACGCATTTGGGCGTCTATGGCAATATTACCAAAAATATGCGCCTAACCTTTGCTGTGTATAACTTGCTTAATCGCAACTTTGTGGATTATGAGCAATACCCAACAGCGACTTCAACGGCGTGGGCAAACAACTACAACTATATCCGCGAGGGCAGACGCTACTATCTTAGCTTGACTTATGATTTTTAAGCAATATGGCACGAAGTCCAAATAAGAAAATGCAAGATTCTCTTATTGTAGGCAAGTTTTTGTCCTATCATCTAAGATGTGCTACCACATTTTGCGATAGGATAGGGCTTGAAGTAAATGCTTTTTAGCAATAATCTCACTGCTATCTAAATCTGCAATCGTGCGTGCGACTTTTTTGAGTTTATCTTGGGCGCGCTGACTTAGGGCAAATCGTTGTGAGGCTTGAACAAGCAGACTTTTCGCCTCATCATCTAGCGTGCAAAATTTCTCAATCTCACGCTCGTTTAGTTTGCCATTAAAGTGTTCCTGTCCTCGTTGTTTAGCAAATTTAAAGGCACTAAAGACTAAATTTTGCATTTGCGTGGAATCTAAACATTCTTGTGCTTTAGAATCTTCGCTATTAACACTTTCATTCATTTGTATAAACATATCAATCCTATCTAAAAATGGCTCACTTAGGCGATTTTTATACGCTACAATGTCTTTATCTTGGCAACGACACTCTTTGCTTTGGCTAAGCAAATTTCCACAAGGGCAGGGGTTTTGTGCCCCGATAAAAAGAAATGCAGTGTCATATTCTAGTTTGGAATGCACGCGCGAAATCGTCATTTTGTTGTTTTCAAGTGGCTCGCGTAGAGATTCTAAAATATCGCGTTTAAAATGTGGGAGCTCATCAAAAAATAAGATTCCATTATGTGCGAGCGCGATTTCTCCGGGCTTTGGTTCATATTGTGTCGCAGAGCCTAAAATACTCGCCTTAGAGGCACTTTGATGAGGATTGCGAAACGGACGCAATGGGCTATAAAGGCAATCTTGCGCGTTTAGGGATTGAAGTTTGAGATTTTGCATCATTTCTTTGAGACTTATGGGTGGGAGAATGTAGCGCATACGATTGGCTATCATACTTTTCCCACAGCCCGGAGAGCCCTCAAAAATAATATTATGGAATCCTGTCGCTGCAATGAGTGCGGCTCTTTTAGCAATTTCTTGGTTTTTTACTTCACTAAAGTCTTTATCAAAATCCATAGCGTAAAAATATCGTTCACCACTTACTTCAATACTTTCAAATCCCAAATCTATGTCGGCTTGCTCTTGTGGTTGCTTTGGCATAGGTGAAGTGAGAATCTCTATGGCATCTTGCAAATTTGGGGCAAAATGCAAGCGTAAGTTTGGGATAACTTCTAAAATTTCGCGTGCGCATTGTGGCACGATGACATTTGCACCTTTATGCGTGAGGGCTATATCAAAAAGGAGTGGATATATGCTTTGTGTGTATTTAATATCTCCATCAAGCCCCAGCTCGCCAAAGGCAAACCAACCATCAAATTCACCTTGCAGTGAAGCATTCGTAGTAGTATTTTGAGAATCTAGGTCGTGTATATCTTGTTGATTATTTGTGTTTGTCCTGCTATCAGCCCGCAAAACAAGTGCGATTGGCAAATCAAAATAACTTCCGCTTTTGGCAATATCGGAGGGTGCGAGGTTTATAGTGATTTTCAGTGGTGGCAGTGTGAAGTTGCAATTTGCCAGCGCAGATTGCACTCGTTGCTTAGATTCTTGGATAGAGCTTGTGGCAAGCCCTGTGATAGAAAAGTTTGGCAAGCCTCTAGTGAAAGCGGCTTCTATTTCAACGATTTTTGTCGGTGTGCCTTCAAGGCTTGCGCAAAAGATTTT
>CAKVEH010000122.1 GCA_934728205.1 uncultured Helicobacteraceae bacterium | reverse complement strand
CATTATACCAGCCATTTATCGGTAATCCTTTTGTATAAAGCTCTACTTGCTCGTTATATGCAAAGCCATAGTTTTGCATAATATGCGGAGAATTGGCTTTGACTATTTTTTGATTGTTTATTTCTAGCAAGGTGGAGTAAATAGAATTTGGGATACTTACTAATTTCGTGCAAGGATTTGGAATGCCAGCTATATTATTAGTGCAGCCTATAATGGCAGCATTTGCTAAATCGTTTAGGCTTATCATTCCAGCGTCATTGCCATTAGAATCTTGCACACACATTGTATCTTTTGTGGTTGATTGAAGCACTACTTTGCCTTTGTGGGCGCATTCTATGTTATCAGATTCTAATAGTGGATTTAGCTTTGGCATTGTAGATTCTTTATTCGCACTCTTTGCAGTATTTTTTCATAACTTGCCCAACTTTATCTTCGTATTCTTTGGAGTCATAGACTATTCCTAAACAAAAATACAACTCTTTAAATTTTACATTTTTATCAATATAATCTTTTAATTCTGCTAACGCTTCCTCTCCTCCAACATTTCGCAAAATAGCTTCCCGTTCGCGTATAAAATTAGCTTCCATAGTATTTCCTTGCAGTTTTTTTGAATGCCCTAAACAATAATCAAGCCCCCAAAATCTATAAAGCCTTTTACCCTCTTTTTTGTAGATTTCAAGTTGCTCACCGGGCTTATACCTACGCATAGGATAGCCATCGTTGGATATTAAAATGCTTATCGTGCAAATAATAAGCGTATATAACATAAATTTTTTAATCATTTCAATTCCCAAAAATAAAATTGCAATACAATGGGCTGTGTATTGCTTTGGTCTATTAAATAATCATACCCATATAAATATACATCTATATCATCATTAAGTTTATCATTCATTTTAAAATCTACAAATCCATTTCTATCCCATAGCGTTGAATGTCTAATGCGATTTTCCTGTAACTTCATTGCGACAACGCCTTTTTTGTCAAAAGATTCTAATTTTTCAAAGTGTTTTTCCTAAATAATATCGTTGCAAGCGAGTGTAATAAGCGTAGTGGCACAAACGATAGTATCTACGCAAAATGGAGCAAATACACCGCAATAAGCACAAGGACTATGCCTATAAAGCCAATGGGCTTTAGTCTTTGGGCAAAAAAATAATACCCCCCAACCACCGTGCCTAAAATCCCTATCGCCCCCCACAAAGTATAAGCCACAGGGAGTTCCACACCCAAATCTAGCGCAAACGCCAAAAACAAAAACACACTATCCACAAGCAATAACGCCAAAATCCCCCATTTTAGATTCCTAAAGCCATTAGATTTTGCTAGTGCGAGGTTTGCAAGCACATCTAGCAAGCCAGAGAATACAATCAACAAAAATGCCATCATTTGCACCAATCCTTAGAATCCGCGCTAGAGCTAGATTTTTGTGATGATTCCTCACTATGCTCTTCGCCTAAAATTATGCAAATAATCCCCGCAAAACCTATGACAATGCCAAAATACTGCTCGGTGGTCAAAATAGGGTCAAAAAACACAAAGCTAACAAGCAACACACCAATCCCGCCGATGATTTCCCAAGTGGCATAAGCCACGCCCACAGCGATTTGGCGCAGTGTAAGCGACATAAGGAAATATGAGAGATTCATTAGCACGATTAGAATGATTTTGCCTAAGATAGGATTTGTCTCAAAGACTTTTAGCAGGCTAAGCCCGCAGATTTCTAAGCCAATGGCGGCAAAAAGCATTATCCACGCATTTGCACGAGAGAGTTTTGGCATAGGATTCTCCTTATTTTGTTTTAATATTGTATAGAGAATCTTAATTGATTATGTATAATACAAGGTTTATATTGCTAAAATTTTAAGGAAAAATAATGAATAAACCTCGTGTCGTGCTCAAAGTCGGTGGCTCAAACATCTCAGATGGAGAGATAATCAAAACCGCCCAAATCGCTAAACTTGCAAATCTCATACAATCTCTACGCGCTCGATATAATGTTATTTTAGTAAGTTCTGGTGCTACGCCCACAGGACACACTCGCGTAAAAATGGACAAACGCTCAATGCCAAACAAACAAGCACTAGCAAGCATTGGACAACCTCTACTTATGCAGATTTACCGCGATGGATTTAGTGCATTTGGTATCGAAGTCGCTCAAGTCTTACTGACAAAATACAACTTTGATTCTAAAACACAAATACAGCACACCAAAGATTGTATAGACACACTTTTGGCACATAATGTGCTCCCGATTATCAATGAAAACGACTCTACTTCGGTAAGTGAATTTATCGGGGATAATGACAGGCTTGGCGCGTATGTAGCGCATTCGTTTGATGCGACAATTTTAGTAATTCTAAGCGACATTGATGGATATTATGATGATAATCCCACAAAAAACCCAAATGCCAAAATTTTACCTCTTATCACTCATATAGATTCTAAAGACTTGCAAGCTCCACAAAGTCCAAATGCAGAGTTTGCCACAGGCGGGATTGTAACAAAACTTATCGCCGCACAATACCTTATAGAGCGGGGGAAATCAATGTTTTTAAGCAATGGTGATAAATTAGAAATTACACAAGAATTTCTGCTTAATGGAGTGCAACGAAGTGGCACGCTCTTTGGAAATTGGACAATAAGGAATAAAATTTGAGAATCTTACTTGCTGGGACACCATATTTTGCCAAAGTAGTGTTTGAAGAGTTGTTGAAAGACACACAACACACTATCTTGGGTTTGCTCACTCAACCTGATAAGCCATTTGGACGCAAACAAGAGCTTAAACTCCCAGAGACAAAGAGTTTTTTACTCTCTAAGATTCCTAATTTGCCCATTTTGCAGCCCGAGCGCATTAGTGCGCAGACTTTAGATAGCGTGCGGGGATTGCACCCAGAAATCATCGTAGTCGTGGCGTATGGGCAGATTCTCTCAAAAGAATTTTTAGACATTGCGCCGTGTGTGAATCTCCACGCCTCTATTTTACCTCATTTGCGTGGAGCAAGCCCATTGCAAGAAATGATTATGGCAAACCCAAGATTTTTTGGCGTAAGTCTTATGCAAATGAAAGAAAGCCTTGATAGCGGAGCGATTTTAGGCATAAGCTTTGTCAAAAATATCAATCAAAACATCGAAGAGCTTGCAAATATCCTCGCAATCAAAGGTGCTCAAATATTACAACAATTTTTACAAGACTTTGAAAGAGAAAAGCAGATTCTCCCATTACCACAATGTAATGCAGACTCAAGCTATTGTAAAAAGATTAAAAAAAGCGATGGGGAAATTTGCTTTGATAATGCAGAGGCAATTTATCGCAAATATTTAGCATTCAAAGGCTGGCCTAGTATCTTTGCAAAAAATGGATTAAAGATTTTGGAAATTATAAGTTTTGACACACAGGGGCACTTCACGCCCGCACAGATTCTAAGAATCTTGCCAAAAAGTGTGATTGTTGGCTGTGAGTGTGGAAGTTTAGAAATTAGTAAAGTCCAAGCTCCCTCAAAAAATCCAATGGATATTACGACATATTTTTTGGGAGTTCGATTAAAAGTAGGAGATAAACTTGTAGATTCTTAGTAATTTTTAAAGATTTTTTTGCTAAAATGCACGACTTTAGCATATTTGTTTGATTTATATTAAAATTTTATTTTAGGGAGTAAGAAATATGGCAAATACTCTGCTTGTTATTCAAATCGTTTTGACGATTTTTATCACCATTGTGGTGTTATTACAAAAAAGCTCAAGTATCGGGCTGGGTGCATATAGTGGAAGTAATGAAAGTATGTTTGGTGCAAAAGGACCTGCTGGATTTTTGGCTAAAGCTACACTTTTTCTTGGATTGTTATTTATCGCTAATACCATTGCCCTTGCCTACATTTACAACAAGCAAACAAGCGTTACAGATAGACTTGATTCTACTATCCCAAGCACATTGCAACCATCTGCTGGGCAAGAAGTTGAAGACACACTAAAGGT
>CAKVEH010000121.1 GCA_934728205.1 uncultured Helicobacteraceae bacterium | reverse complement strand
AGCCTACTCTCTACCTTACTATAAGGAAGAGCAATCATCGCAAACTCATCGTTTATTTGGATTATTTTTCCTACTTGTATCTCGCCGCTTGTAGTGTTTTCGTGTTCTTTAAGAAGTGCTCCAAAATCTACGCCATCTTCTAAGCCATTATTGCTTTCGTCATTATCTAGATTTACTCTCATACATTATGCCTTATATCAAAAATACCAAAAAATAATTGTAGCGTAATTTTCTTAATTTTGCACTAAGTAAGCAATGATTCTAAACAAATACTAAGTTACAATCTAAATAAGAAAATATCATTCACTTTGTTTGCTACCTTGCTCTTTGACATAATGATAAATTGCCTCAATTTCTTTTTGCGTAAGATAATATCTTGGCATAACACTTGATTGTTTGGGATTTTGCAATACTTCGATAAAATCTTCATATAAAAGCGTCTTAATACTTGGCGCACTAAGAATCTTATCAGCACTCTTGTGAGCGTAGTTAGCTATTACACTGCCCTGCCCTTGCGCTCCGTGGCATTTATTACATCCGATACCACGCGGATTCTCATAGAGGTTTTTTCCATACTCAAAATAGCTGATAAGCCCCTCGAAGTCCTCATTTTGATTGCTTCTTGCGCTTGAGAGCACATCGAGGTCTTCATCTTTTGCTGAAATTAAATCTAATCTATCATCGTTTTCTTGGGCATTTGTAGTATTGAAAAACGCCACTACCACACTAACCAAAAAAAAAGTTAGAAATTTTTTCATACTAAAAGCCACCAAATTTTGTATTTTACAAATCTTATTATACTATAATCACAAAACAAAACCCTAAAAATACAAAACACTTTATATTTAAGGAAATATATGTCGCAATCTTCATCTCTAAACTCATCATACACTTTACTAGAGGGCAAGCCTCTCGCACGAAAAATCGAACAAGACATTATCAGCTCCCTAAGTGCTAGCAATATAAAACCAGGGCTTGCAGTCGTATTAGTAGGTGAGGATGCGCCAAGCAAGGCGTATGTCAATATGAAACAAAAGGCGTGCGAGCGTGTTGGATTTTATTCGCTAAAATTTGAACTTGCTCAAAATACCACACAAAAAGAACTTTTAACACTTATCCATAAACTTAACGCTGATGAGAAAATCAATGGAATCTTAGTCCAACTTCCACTCCCAAAACACATAGATAGTGCAATGATTTTAGAATCTATCGCTCCACATAAAGATGTCGATGGGTTTAATCCTTACAACATTGGGCGTTTAAGTGCAGGATTAGAATCTTTTGCACCAGCTACACCATTAGGCGTGATGAATTTGCTCGCGCATTATGGCATTGAAGTGAGTGGTAAAAATGTCGCTATCATAGGAGCAAGCAATATCGTTGGCAAGCCACTAGCGACACTTATGCTTAATGCTGGGGCAACGATAAGCCTTTGTCATATCCTTACTAAAGATATAAGCCTTTATACTAAAAACGCTGATATTGTTTGTGTCGGCGTAGGAAAGGTCAATCTCATCAAAGCAGAAATGATAAAACAAGGTGCAGTTGTGATAGATATTGGCATTAACCGCCTAGATTCTGGCAAACTTGTAGGAGATGTAGATTTTGATAATGTGGCAAAAAAATGTAGCTTTATCTCTCCTGTGCCGGGTGGAGTTGGACCAATGACGATTGCTTCATTGTTGCAAAACACACTTAAAGCCACTCAAATGGCACAAGATTCTATAAACTCACACAAAACTTCATCATTAAAGGATTAGCAAATGAAACTTTTAAAGTCTCTATGGGAATTTTGCTCGACTTGGACGGGAGCGATAATTTTAGCACTCTTGTTAATATTTTTTTTCGCTCAAGCCTTTACAATCCCTACTCGCTCAATGGTTGGGACATTTTTAGAGGGAGAGTTTCTTTTTGTCAAAAAGTTCAGTTACGGGATACCACTTCCTAGAGCCCCGTATTTTGATGTCGTGCTTATGCCAGACTTTCGTGGTAATGGACATATCATAGAGGGAGAACGACCCAAAAAAGGCGAAGTGGTAGTGTTTATCCCTCCTATTGAGCAAACACATTATGTTAAACGCGTGTATGGTGTGGGTGGCGATGAAGTGATTTTCGCCAAAGAAGGCTACTTTTTACGCCCAAATGGTGGCGATGAGGAAATTTCAAAAATGTATCCTAACGCACAAAAACGAGAATTTTTTGGCAAAACTTTCATCAAAGACCCATTTATTGAGCAATTCAACGGAATAATGTATGAAGAAGTTTTTTGGCATAAAGATGATGTAAATCCATTCACTCGCCCTGTATCGCGAACAAAATATTTTTACGATGAGAAAGCTATGAAATTTTACAAAAAAGTCTGCGCACAAGGTGAGATAAAAATCTCAGATGCGGATATGCGTGCAGATTGTGATTTGTTTGAAAAGTCCTTTAGCGATGAGGAAGCACAAAACTTTGTCTTAGTCAAAAACATTACCTATGAGGAAATGCTTAGTCCAAAAGGCATAGGCACAAAAATGAGCAAACACACACAAAATGGAGAAACATTTTTTTATATCAAAATTGAACCAGACAATTTCTTTATGACAGGCGACAATCGCAACAATAGTTTTGATTCTAGATTTTTTGGTAGTGTGCCATACAAGGACATTGTGGGAAAGCCTTGGTTTATTTACTTCAGCATCAATCGTGCAAATAGCGAAGAAATGGGCGCAGATATGGATAAGAAGAAGCGTTATATTGTCCGTTGGGAGCGAATGTTTAAAGGAACTGATGGGTTAGATAATCTTGCCAAAACAATACAAGAAAACAAAAAAGTTGTAGTTCCAACGGGCGTTAAAGAACTTTAAAAAGAGATATGCTCTTAACATTAGGGGAGAATGTATTTTATGGAAGAAAAGAAAATTTGCATTGCTTGCGACCACGCAGGATTTGAAACAAAAGAATATATCAAAAAGATTCTCACGCAACAAGGCTACGAAGTGCGCGACTTTGGCACATATTCAAATGAGCGCGTAGATTACCCTGATTACGCACAGGAACTTTGTGAATCCATAACCCCACACAATCCACAAACAAAAGGGATTTTAATCTGTGGAAGTGGCATTGGAATGAGCATTGCTGCAAATCGATACGCACATATTCGTGCTGCGCTTTGTAAAGATTCTCAAATGGCAGAGCTCTCAAGGGCACACAATGACGCCAATGTGTTATGTCTTGGCGCGAGAATCACACCAAAGGATACATTAGTTGGCATACTTAATGCTTTTTTACACACAGAGTTTGAGGGTGGCAGACATATTGATAGAATAAAAAAACTACACACAAAGGATTGATATGGGAGAGAGTATTCTTGCGCGATGGTTTTTCCTCGCAGGTTTTATCCTTTTTTTGCTTTATATGATTATTAGGACATTTTTTTATAAAAGTGTGGCACGCAAGGAAGAGCGTAACTCCGCCTCGATGAAACTCACACTAAGCGAAGCAGAAGTGCTTGTGCGTAAGCACCAGCTTCAACTCCAACGCGCATTAGGAAATATCGATAATATGCAACAAGAAATGAATGCACTCAAAAACGAAGTCAAACTCCTAAAAGCACGCAACTCACAATATAGAATCGAAACCGACAAATACAAATCACGCATTAAAGAGTTGGAACAAAAAATTGAGGCATTACTCTAAAATTTCGCTAGAATATTGCTTTTATTTAAGGAGAGAGAATGGATAGTAAAAAACTCAAAGATTCTATACGAACAATTAAAGATTACCCAAAGGCTGGAATTTTATTCTATGATATTACCACAATGATAGGTAATGGAGAAGTTTTTGGCGAGTTTATAGAATCTCTTAAGGTGCGATATGAAAACGAGCGTATTGATTTTATCGTGGGTATTGAAGCACGGGGATTTATCTTTGGTGCAGCGTTAGCAAATGCCCTTAAAGTAGGATTTGTCCCCATACGAAAAAAGGGAAAACTCCCTAGCAC
>CAKVEH010000120.1 GCA_934728205.1 uncultured Helicobacteraceae bacterium | reverse complement strand
TGCTTGTAGTTGTATTTGCCTGCATTTTCTATCCTTTGCCTATGTTGTATTTGTTGCTAATCTCGTATACATTGTAAGATTTTTTGTCTTAAAACTATCTAAATTTTAAGAATTTTAAAACAAAAAATTTGTAATAAAGTTACACTATCTTTATTTGTAGTATGGGTGAAAATATTTATAGTTTATACGCAATTTGGAGGTAATAACTCGCGCCCGCCACGCGATAAAAATCATAGTAGCGGTTATTTGTGATATTTAAAAATTGCGCACTAAGCTGCAAATTATTTTTAAAAGTGTAGCCTATTTTAGCACTTAGTGTAAATTGGGAATCATAGCTTCCATAGGTATTTGGGATAATGGGTAAATTGGCATCACTATTATAAAAAGCTGGCGTATAATGTGTCCAAACAGAAGCAAACAAACCATATTGTGGCAAATAATTAACCCCTGCATTAAGCGTGTGTAAAGGAAGTCCTACAAATTGCTTCCCTATAGAGTTTGGACGCGCACTATTTCTTAGCACTTTGGCATTACTTAGTGTCCAGTTTGCTTGAATCTCAAGCTCACGCCAAATAGCAAGATTTATATCAAACTCGATTCCATTTATCCTCCCTCTACCTGCGTTTATATATTTATATGGGTCGTTTTGTGTGGCATTACCTGAGCGATATATCATATCAAACATTTCAATGTCATAAAAATACAGGCTTGTGCGCAACGCGCTATTATTGTATTCCACGCCAACTTCTGTATTGATAGCGTGCTCTTCTTTTAGATTCTCATTTATTTCCCAATAAGTTTGCGAGTGTGTGAATACATATTTGTTTCGCAGAGTTGCCATACGAAATCCGCGTCCCACAGAAGCCTTTAGCCTTAGTGTATGTTCTTGTGTATCAAGTGGAGTGTAAATAAGGGCAAGTTTAGGGCTAAGGACTGAGATGCTATGGCTTTGATTTTGTTTGTGTTCTTGTGGATTAGAGAGGAGGTTATCATAATAGCCATTAAATTCGTGCCAATAATCATAACGCAATCCGATGCTGCTCCCAAATGAGCCAAACCTCACAGAATCTGCCCACAACGAATCCACATTGACATACGCAGAACCTACCACTGTCTCCGTGCCAAATCGCACGCGATAATCTGTGCGTGAATGATAATCACGCCAATTTGTCATATTGCGCTGCTTTTGCGTGTAAGTATAGTAGCGAAACTGCGCTCCTAAGGTAATAGTATGCTCACTTAAATGAGAATCTGCATAAATAAAGTCTAAATAATTGCTCGAAGAATCTGTGTCTTGCGTGGTCCCAGCACCACTATTAAAAGTTGCATTTTGCGTGCCATCTTGCCACCAACTTAGGAGATTCATACTTGAGAGTGTGATTTTAAGCGTGCTTTGCTCAAAGCTATGGAGATAATTAAGACTGCCTATAATATGCGTATAACTCCCCATACCACCAAGACCACCTAGAAAATAATTGTTGTTATTGACCAAATAAGTGGGCTTGCCTTGAGCATCACGCATATAAGTTTGAAAGTTTTTCATATCATAGTTGTGATTAGATAGGCGCAAACTCAATCCCACCTCATCACGCTCACTCGCTTCATAGCTTGACTTAAACGAAATGTCATAGGTTTGCAATGCCCTATCGCCACCTGTGCCTAGAATCACTTGCCCAGCACTATCTTTATATGCTCCTCGTTGTATCGCAGTATTTGCATTTGCATTGTTGCCTGATATATAAGCAGGAAAGGAAGAATACCCATCTGTGGTGGTAAAGCCTGCACTTAGCTTCATTTTTAACCGCTTGTCTAAAAACACATCGCCAACACTTCCATAGAATCTAAAAGTATTTTTCTCTGCAGTGTCTTTTTGGATTTCATTGCCATAGCCTGCGATTGCTTGAATCTCGAATTTATTTGGCATTGCCGTGATGAAATGTATCACGCCACCTATCGCGCCCGTGCCATAGAGACTAGAATATGCACCCTTTGCGACTTCTACGCGTTCCACATCATAGAGCGATATTTGGTTTAAGATTCTCGCCTCGCCCTCCAAATCACTTAAAATCACGCCATCAAGCATAATAAGTGTGCCATAAGTTATCCCGCGAATGCGAATTTGTGGGCGAGGGTGAAAGCCTGTATAATTATCCACACGCACACCAGAGATGGCATTGACAATATCAGCAACCCTTGTATTTGGCATTTTTTTGGATATGAGCAGAATCTATAGTCGTGATACTTCCGGGAATCTTAGCGACATCGCTCTCTAGTAGTGCGCCCGTGCTCACGCTAGATTTTTCCAAACGCACCTTTACAATATCTTGAGTGTCCTTAGACTCATCTACTTGCGTCTCATCAGCAAACAACGACATTAAAAACACACCAAAAAATACAAATGACTTTTTCATCACTACAACTCCTAGGTAAAAATTCCTAATAAGTGTAGCGTATTATCAATAATATATATATAAGAAAAATTTAATTAAACTTATACAAAATTACACATTATTTAAATGCCCAAAATTTACTAATAAGGTAACCCGCAATGGTATAAACGACATTTGCAAGAATCTGTGCGATATATTCATCTATACCAAATGCTCTGTGTGTAAGGTTTAGCGTAGCTAACCCAAGCAAAAATGACACGCCCATCGCCACACCAAACCGCCACGCATCTTGCTTGTGAGAGTTTTTGGATTTAAAGGTGAATTTTTTATTAAGAAAATATGAGTTTATCACGCCTGCAATCGTGCCGAGCAAGTAAGCCACTTCGGGCATAAATCCTAAAAATGTGAGCAATAATGCAATCCCAAGCCCCACGCAAGTATTTGCTACACCAACAAGCCCATACATAATAAGGCTATTTTGTGAAAGTTTGCGTATAAGCCCTCGCATTTAGGATTCTCTACCCTGTTTTAAGTAACGCCTTAAATGGCGTTTGATTTAGGTTTGTCTAAATTAGGGCTGTTTGCATCAGCTTCCTCTTCTGATTGTTTGTCTTCCTCGTGGATATATTTTTCTTTTCCTTTAAAAGTAATGATTGTGCAGTTTGGATACACTTCGATTCTATGGTAAATATTATCAACCTTTGTAAGCAATTTGCCCGCAGATTCTGAGATACAATGCGGATTTTCGGCGAGCTTTTGGTGGTCTTCATTGATAGGCGTTTCATCGATTTGAGATTCTGGCACATCGCCCCAGCCATAGTGCTTCATCGCCATTCGCACCCAATACTTCCCATCAGTGATTTTGACTAATCGCTTCATTATAGGATTTTCTTTTGATGAGTTTTCAAGCACAGGGCTTGCTGTAACCCACCCTCTAATGCGATAAAGATAATTTTGGTAATCCGCTGCCTTTTTTGGCACGGCATTAACTAAATCATTTAGGAGCAAGGTTAGGCGGAAATTTTGGTATTTATCTTGGGCTGAAAGCGCGTTGCCATAGGAGTTCGCAAAGACAATCAGCGACCACGAGAAAAACCCAACAACCACCGCGCTAAAGACAAAAAATACCCTACTTTGTGTCTCACGCGATGAGAGCACACTAGAATCTGTGCGCTTAACATCTTGCTTTTTATACGCCCAGCCTCGCCACGCGCTCACCACATAAATCGCCAAAATCGCCGCAAACACACCAATCCCAATAAATGCGCGTGGGCGTGGCAAAGGCACAGATAGCACCAAATATGTCCCATACGAGCATACGATTCCCACACATAGGATAATTATGGCAAGTATAAATGAAAGGAATTTGTTGATTTTTGCTTGATAGACTGCCGAGCACACAAATGCTACAAGCAAGGCAAGAAAACAAATCTTTATCCCGCTCCATCCAAAGTCATTCCACAAATAGCCCACATACATTTGGATATTTTTTACAATACCCTCTAATAACTCGCTAGATTCTAGCATTTTGGTGCTTGCTTGAGCGTGCCCAAAATCGTGCATTATAAAAAGTTTAAAAATAGTTGGAGGATGTCCAGGAAACACAGTTGGTGTTTCCAAATTAGTAGAAAATAGAA
>CAKVEH010000119.1 GCA_934728205.1 uncultured Helicobacteraceae bacterium | reverse complement strand
AAATCGCGCGCGAACAATCACGGCTCATAATGCAACGAGATATATTTTTAGACAACAACATTCACACACAAAGTATCGCTATACAAATCAATCTCGCCATAGCCAAAGCAAAGAAAAAAGGCTATGCGATTGCTATATGCCACCCGCACAAAGAAACACTCCAAGCATTAAGAGGAGCGGACTTCAGCGAGGTAGAACTCATAAGCCCAAGCGAACTCCAACACCACCTCTATACGCAAAATATCAAACTCTATAACCGCTCAAAATTTCAATATGCCCAAAACTTTTAACCGCTTAAGTGTGCTCCCACCTGCCCTACTCGCCATAAGTAATCCGCCAAAGCAACTCTTTTATGATGGGGATTTGGGGCTTTTAGATTCTCCAATTAAGGTGGCTATCGTGGGTTCACGCACACCAAATCCCTACACAAAGCAAGTGTGCGCGACTTTGAGCGCGAGCATAGCAAAAGCTGGTGGCGTGGTAGTGAGCGGTGGCGCGCTTGGCGTGGATATAATCGCACATACAAACGCTCTGCCAAACACGATAATGCTCTCACCATCAAGCCTTGATATTACCTACCCAAAGGCAAATCAAACAATCATAGAGCGCATAAGGCGCGAGGCTCTTATTTTAAGCGAATACGAAAGCCCATATACGCCACATCAACACAGCTTCTTAGAGCGTAATCGCCTCGTAGTAGGCATAAGTGATATAGTCATAATCCCTCAAGCAGATATGCGCTCTGGAAGCTTGCAATCCGCACGGCTATGTATAGAATCTAACAAGCCACTTTTTGTCTTGCCACATAGGATAAATGAAAGTTTAGGCACGCAAAATCTCCTTTTGGCTGGTAAGGCGCAGTGCATTTATGACATTGATGCGTTTGTAAGTGATATTTTTGGTGTGCAAGATAAAAGTGATGATGAAGTGCTTGCATTTTGCCAAAATGCACCGAGCTTTGAGCTGGCGTATGAGAAATTTGGTGATACAATTTTAGAATACGAATTAGAGGGCAAAATCGTGCGCGAAAATGGAATCGTGCGCGTAATAATCTAGGACAATAGAGTGAATAATCTTATCGCGTGTGATATGGGGCTAAAGCGCATTGGATTAGCGCATATCCTTAATGGGATAATCCTGCCATTACCCGCGATTACGCGCAAAAATAAAACTCAAGCCCTAAATGAACTAGAGAATCTCCTCACCCAACGGCAAGCAAAAATTCTCGTGGTGGGTATGCCACACTTATGCGGAGTGCAAACACAAAGCGCACTTAATAGCACATTTGAAGTAGGACAATTAAGCGAAAATGAAGCGATTAGGCAAACTCAACTGCGCATTTGGCATTGCATTAAGGCTCTTCAATTTAGCGGGGAGATTTACTTTGTCAATGAGGATTACAGCTCAAAGCAAAGCAAGGATAAACTCACACATTTAGGGCGCAAAAATCGCCAAAACGCGCAAAAAGACGGGCGTGTAGATTCCCTTAGTGCGTGTGAGATTTTGCAAAATTTCCTTAATGCGGGGGCAATATAATAAATAGGCATTAGAATCTAGCCATATTACAACCTTACAATGCTTTCAACACCTTGCCAAAAATAAACTCATCTTTGACTTGCGTAATCTCACATTGATACGCGCTATCTTGTATATCAATGCCATTGACAACTTCATTAATAAGGATAGTGCCATCAATATCTTTCGCCCAAAGTCGCGCACGCGCATTATAAAAATGCTCGCTTAGCTCGCTTTGTCCCTCGATGATAATCTCTAGCTTTTGGTGGAGGAGATTTTTCAGTGTGGCTTTGTGCTTTTTTTTGATAATGTTTTCAAAAGTTTTTAGACGCGACTGTATAAGTTTAGAATCTAGCTTAGGCATTGTGAAGCTCCTCGTGCCATCTTGGGGAGAGAACTCAAAGGCGTTAATCCTATCAAACCTAAAATCACTCACAAACTCGCACAACTCGCTAAAATCACGCTCGCTCTCTTGTGGGTGTCCTATGATAAATCCCGTGCGTAAAAATCGCCCCCTCACACTATCCATTAACTCCAAAAGTTTTAAGTGGTGGGCTTTGTTTGCCCCACGATTCATCACTTTTAGCATAGCATTTGAAATATGCTGCAATGGCATATCAAAGTAGGGCAAAAAACTTGATGAATTTGCAATGCTTTCAATAAGATTCTCATCAGTGGTGCTTGGATAGAGATATAAAATCCGCGCACTTATGGGGAGATTCAAACTATCAATGCGCTTAATAAGGGCACTAAGCCCATTTTTCACGCCTTTATCACGCAAAAATGAACTGCTATCTTGCGCGATTAGACTAAAATCTCTAAACCCTTGATTATAGAGAATCTCTAGCTCCTTCATCACAGAATCTAGTGTGCGCGAATGGAGTTTGCCCTTAAAATGCGGAATCGCACAAAAACTACATTGTTGATTGCACCCCTCGCTTAGCTTGATATAAGCGTGAAAGGTCGAATTTGCCACCACGCGCGAATGTGTCTCATCAGCTAAAAAGACTTTTTGAGAATGCAAGGAATGTTTAGATTCTATCATTTCATCAATTTTGTCATAATCCCCAACGCCCGTAATAATGTCAATCTCTGGGATTTCACTCTTTAACTCATCATAATATCGCTCGCTTAGACACCCGCTCACCACGAGCAGAGAGTCCTTTTTTCGCACGCTATGAGCGTTAAAGATTTTTTCCAAACTTTCTTGCTTGGCAGATTGGATAAAGCCACAAGTGTTAATGATAATAACATCAGCGTTGTCCGCTTGCTCCACTAGCTTGTAGCTTGATAGCTTCCCAAGCATTACTTCAGAATCAATAAGATTTTTGGTGCAACCAAGCGAAATGAGGTGCAGTGTTTTTTGCATTGATTAGGCTTGTTGATTTTTGATTATATCCCATCGCGGAGTGAGCTTGCCATCTAGCTCCTCTGTGGCACACATTCCCATTATATTATACCCACAATCCACATAGTGAATCTCGCCCGTTACGCCACTTGAGAGCTCGCTTAAAAGATACATTGCGGAGTTTCCTACCTGTGTGATACTCACATTTTCGCGTAATGGAGCGTTTGCCTCATTCCATTTAAGCATTATACTAAAATCACTAATCCCACTTGCCGCGAGCGTTTTAATCGGTCCCGCAGAAATCGCATTCACACGCACACCACACTTGCCTAAGTCATAGGCTAAATAACGCACGCTAGATTCTAACGCCGCTTTTGCCACGCCCATTACATTATAATTGGTTACATACTGCACGCTACCAAGGTAAGTAAGCGTGAGGATAGACGCACCTTTATTAAGCAGTGGAAGTGTGCAACGAGCCAGCTCAATAAGCGAATACACCGAAATTTCTAACGCTGTGTTAAACGCAGCTTTGCTTGTATTGATAAACTCACCCTCTAATGCCTCTTTAGGTGCGAAAGCCACACAATGCACGACAAAATCAAGGTTGCCAAAGTCTTTGGCAAGATTCTCTGCTAGTGCGCTGAAATGCTCTGGCTTGCTTACATCAAGCTCATATACAAAGTGAGAATCCAACTCTTGTGCGATTGGACGCACGCGCTTCTCTAAACTCTCATTAAGAAAGGTAAAAGCAAGCTCTGCGCCTTGCTCCTTACACGCCTTAGCGATACCATACGCAATCGAACGATTATTTGCTACTCCCACGATAAGACCTTTTTTGCCCTGCATTATCATTTGCGCTCCTTGTTTGATGAATTTTCTTGCAATTATAAGCGGTTTTATTTAATGTGAATTTTTAGGAATATTTTTTGTTTAGATTTTGGCAATTTAAGTTTTGGAATCTACATTAAAAGGGAGTTTGTATGCAAAGTGGATATTACAACACGACAGGCGGTATCGTAACGCAATTTAGCAAACTTGATATTGTCTCAAACAATCTAGCAAATCTTAACACCAATGGGTTTAAACGCGATGATATAGTTATCGGGGATTACTTGCGACTTTATCAGACGCACAAACACGAGCTTCCTATCGATAATCACACGCGCGAAGCCTCAAAATTCCTCAATCGCACAATGGATAGAGTGCCAATCATTAGCGAGGAATACACAGA
>CAKVEH010000118.1 GCA_934728205.1 uncultured Helicobacteraceae bacterium | reverse complement strand
CAATTTCATAAAGACCAAAAAGGTTAAAAAAGTTATAGAAAAAATCCTTGTAATACTGCATTTATCGCAATCTCTTTTCTTCTAAGCCACTTAATCCCGCACGCCTAAGCAACTCTTGGCGCACCTCATCTGGGCTTATATTACTAAAGGCAAGTCCCACAAGCGTGTGATAGACTAAATCCGCGCACTCATAAATAATATCCTTTTTACTCCCATCTTTAAGGGCAAAAGTAAGCTCGCCTGCTTCTTCGATGATTTTTTTGGCGATAGTGTTTGTGCCCTTAGCATAAAGGCTTGCTGTATATGAAGTATCACTTTTGGCGTTTTTGCGTAAAAGAAGTGTGTGATAAAGTGTGTCGATGATTCCATAAATTGCACGCGTATCAATCTCGCTAGGCAGTGAGGAAATTTCACAATCCAAAGGACGGAAGCAACTCCTTGTGCCGTTATGACAAGCTACCCCTTCTTGACTAACAAAAAAAATAAGCGTGTCATTATCACAATCCACCAACACTTGCTTAATATGCTGTAAATGTCCGCTTTGTTCGCCCTTTTTCCAAATGCGATTCTTAGAGCGTGAAAAATAATGCGCCAACCCACTCTCAAAACTTAAGCGCAGAGAATCTTTAGAACTAAACCCAAGCATTAGCACTTCTTTGTTTTGAAAATCTTGCGCAATCGTAGGGATAAGAGGTGTTTTATCCCAATTTAGTGATTGTATGATACTCTCTTTGCCACTCAAAAACCACCCCTTAACCAAACTCCACAATTCACAACAGCACTACAATGTAAATTTTATTGCGCGCTCATCGTGCTTTGCTTTTTACTTTTAGAATCTACCCAAATATTTGGGACTGCTCCACCCGGGCTTAAGAAAATTTGTGCATTTGTATTTTCTTTTAATGCTTCGTTAAACTTACCTTGCACCTCAATTTGACGCAAATTTAAAAGCTGATTGCTAAGTGAGCCTGCAATCAGCCTATTTGCTTGTGCCTGAGCTTGTGCTTCAATAGTAATGGCATCAGCTACACCTTGCGCCCTCACACGATTAGCATCAGCTTCACCTTTTGCTAATGCCGCGACTTTTTCAGCTTCTTGCTTTGCACGCTCTACCTCATTTTTTGCCCTTTCAGCTTCCTGTCTAGCGACTTGCACTTGCTCAATTTGCGCCTTTATCTTTTCTGGCAACACAATTTCTCTAAACTGCACCGAAGTAATCATCACAGGATTATTTTTAAATTTCCCAATTTCGCTCTCCATATTGAGTGCTATTTCTTTGGCAATATCATCGCGTTTCGTAGGGAGCTCCTCTGCAGGATAGCGACCAATAACACTTCGCACCACATCGCGCACCACAGGGTTAATGATTTTTTGCTCCCATTCTGCACCATAGGTAGCAAAAGTCAGAGGGGCATTTGCTTCATTAAGCTGATATTGCACGGTAAGCTCTACTAACACAGTCAAACCTCTAGAATCTAGCACATTTATCGCATCATTGCGCAAAATCCCCTGATTCTTTCCCACTACTCCCATATCCTCCGTGCGTGAAAAATCGATTTTTCGCACCTTTGCATCTACAATAATAACATCTTGCAAAAATGGTATAAACAAATGCAAGCCGGGCTTAAGTGGATTTGGTTGGTATTCACCAAAAGTTGCTTTAATCCCAACTTCACCTGAACTTACAATGACAAAAGGCTTATTCACAATGACAATAAGTAAAATAGCAATGCTAATAACCCACACCGCGAGTTTTTTACCTGTTGGCAAAAGGTCATTTAGGTTATTAAATCCATCGCCTCCGCCAAAATTCCAATTTCCACCATTTCCACCATCTCTTCCACTGCCATCATTTTTGTTGGTGTTTTTGTCTTCTTTTTTAGAATCAGGCTTATCGTGGATTTGTGCTCTTTTGCGCTTTAAGTGTTCGTTTAAATCTATTGGCATATTTGCTCCTTTATTTTTATTTTGACATTCAATCAGTATAAGTTAAATATTTAGCATATTTTGGATTCTCACCATTGATGATTTTGTTAAACTCTGCTTGAAGGGCTTTGGTGATTGCTCCTGCCTTGCCCTCGCCACTTCGCACGCCTATGGGGTAAAAATCCACCTCTCTTATAGGCGTGATTTCTGCCGCTGTGCCTGTGAAAAACGCCTCATCAGCGATATAAACTTCATCGCGTGTGATATTGCGCTCCACCACTTCTATGCCCAAATCACGGGCGATTTCTATGGTGGTGGCTTGAGTGATAGATTCTAGAGTGTAGTCGTGTGGCGGAGTGATGAGCTTGCCATCTCGCACGATAAAAAAGCACTCCCCGCTCCCCTCACTCACAAACCCACTTTCATCAAGCAACAATGCCTCCTCGCACCCGCACGCAATCGCCTCGTATTTTGCCATTTGAGAGTTAAAATAATTTGCCGCAGCTTTTGCCTTGCCCATCGAGCTTTTCACAGAATTGCGTGCAAAAGAGCTCATTTTGACCTTGATTCCGTTATTTATGCCATCTTCGCCAAGA
The DNA here is from genome assembly GCA_934728205.1 of uncultured Helicobacteraceae bacterium. Taxonomy (GTDB): domain Bacteria; phylum Campylobacterota; class Campylobacteria; order Campylobacterales; family Helicobacteraceae; genus Helicobacter_F. The sequence goes on along the minus strand of CAKVEH010000118.1, from coordinate 1,592 downwards.
TACGCGCCCCACTCCCACGCGGCGATGGCTGTATCCACAGGCGCGTTTGCGTGATACACGCCCATCACGCCATAGCCCAAGTAGATAAATGGGCGGATATAGACATTACCCTTGTAATCTGCCTTGTTTGCGCGCAACAAGTCAATATGCGCTTGCTTTATCTCTCCAAAGCTGTAGGGGCAGTTAATGCGGGCAATTTTTGCAGAATTTAACAATCGCTTACAATGCTCATCAAGCCGAAAAATCGCTAGTCCCTTTGGCGTCATATATGCCCTAGTGCCTTCAAACACGGCATTTCCATAATGGATAGTATGGCTTAGGATATGCGTGGTGGCGTCTTTCCACGCGATGAGTTTGCCATTTTTCCAAATGTAGCTAGATTCTTTTAGTGCCATTTACAACTCCTTAAAAATTCAAATATATAGCCTACAAAAGCCACAATTCTATAAGCCACACTTTTGTTTTCACAATAATTTCTAGCGTTTTGAAAATTGTGGGCTACGACGTGCTTTTTTCTTTCCATATTTTTTTCGTTCAACCACACGAGAATCGCGAGTGAGTAATCCCTTTGGTTTCAAAATTGCTCGAAATGCACTATCGTAATTATTCAATGCTTTTGAGATTCCGTGTCGCAACGCTTCAGCCTGCGCACTATATCCACCACCAAGCGTATGTGCGATAATATCAACAGACTTTTCTTGCTTTGTAAGCACTAAAGGTTGCATTACTTTCATTTTAATTGCCTCGTGCCCACCGAGCCATTCATTTAGACTTTGCCCATTGATATTAAGCTTACCTGTGCCACTTTTTAGCCATACTTTCGCAATAGCTGTTTTTCGTTTGCCTGTTGCATAGATTTTTGTCATTTTTTAGCTCCTTGTTTATTTTTCGATACTTGTGCACTATGTGGGTGCTCGCTACCTTTATACACCTTAAGCTTTTTAATCATTGCGCGCCCGAGTTTTGTCTTTGGCAACATACCGCGCACAGCAAGATGATAGAGTTTCTCTGGATGCTTTTGAAGCATTTCTTGTAGGGTTTTGCTCTTTGTGCTCCCAAAATAGCCAGAATGTGTAAAATACTCTTTGTCATTAAGCTTCATTCCGCTAAACTTCACTTCTGTGGCATTTACAATAACCACAAAATCTCCACAATCCATATTTGGTGTATAACTTGGCTTGTGTTTGCCACGCAATATACTTGCCGCCTTGGTAATAAGACGACCAAAAACCTCGCCTTTGGCGTCTAACACAATCCATTGGCGTTGTATTTCGCTTTGTGTTGGTGTTTTTGTAAATTTCATTAAGAATCCTTTTAGTATGAATTAAAATTCTAAGTGTGGGATTATAAAAAATTTTCACTTAAATTTAGCTTAATTTAAGCTAATTATAAGGAACGATTTTTCCTCAACACAAATATCCCACAAATTGCCAAAAAGCTTGCAGAACTTGCCATTACCGCGCTTGTGCAAACAAAAATATCTCCAAGCCCTGTAAGTGGTGAGACAATCCCTCCAAATGCAAAAAGCGAGAATCCAAGCACCGCAGAAGCATTACCTGCATTTTTGCGCTCCATTTCCATTGCCAATGCAG
>CAKVEH010000117.1 GCA_934728205.1 uncultured Helicobacteraceae bacterium | reverse complement strand
CAAGCGCAAATTCTATGGACGCATATTGCTTTAATTGTTTGACATTTGCTTGAAGCAATGCAAGAGAATTTTCAAAATTTGCTTTTATAAGGATTGCGTTGTTTTGTGATATTTTCCCCTCAATAGTCCCAAGATGAGGCATTATCACGCTAAAAATAATGGCATTTTGCTGTTGTTGGATTTGCAAAAGGCTCTCTTTTTTTTCATTTATTACCACGAAGCTTAGCACGCCATCTTTTAATCCAAGCACCACGAAACTAAAAAATTCAAATTCTTCTTTGTTTTTTGCATTTGCCATTTGTTCTAAATTTCTATCAAGTGCGTGTTTAAAGACATTGTTAGATTCTAAAAATTTCTCAAGTTGTGTGAAGTTGAACTTTTGTGGAGCAAATGGCAAAAAGTCTAAAATTGCTGGGCGATGTAAAAGATTATTAAGCACTATCGCGCCATCTGAGCTCCCTTGCATTATGCCCCAATATTTTTCTCCCACTTTAAGCGGTTTGTAACTCGTGGTTTGAAGTGTTTTGTTGCCAATTTCTAAGAGATATTTTGAGGAGCTAAGCCTTTGGCGCACGCTAATTACTATTGGCAAGCTCGCATTAAAATGCGCTATATGACTAGAGTTAAACGCCCTAAAAAGAGTGCCAATGTTTTTCATTGTCCTATTTTAGCCTTTTTGTTACAATCTTTGTAATGCTGTGGGTGTGAATCTACATAAATGCTTTGTTTCGCTACACGCGTGATATTAGCAATCTCAAAACTAAGAGCAAACTTGCTTAACGCGTGATTTAATGCTTTAATGCTATCTTGCCACACAAATTGCATTGTATTATTCATCTCTCCAAAGGCTTTATTTTGTGCGTTTATGACATTGAGACATACACAAAGACATTGCTTACACTCAAGCATTATTTGAGCACTTTTAATGGCAGTTTTTTCATCGCTCTCAGCCTTGAAGCCTATTTTATAAAATTCCTTAGAATCTAAACTTGCAAGAATATCCACATTACGCACAAGCTCGATACGCAAATCTTGCATTTGGTCTTTTTTTATCTTGTGCTTGACGGGAGACTTTGGGGTGAAGTCCGCAATCGCTGCGCTCATAAAGAGATAAGGGATACTTTTACACTTGTGCTTAGATTCTATAATCGCGTCATAAAATTCCTTGCTTGTGGTTACCCTTACTTGCGTAATGCTATAAGGCAATGGTGGCAAATCATCTTGTGGCTTTGAGCTAATGAGCGTTACCTTTGCTCCTAGCGCGTAAAGACACAGGGCTAAAAAATATGCTTGTTTGCCACTTGAGAGATTACTAACCACGCGCACACTATCGATGTTTTCGCTACTTCCTCCGCCTGTGATGATGACTTCTTTGTCCCGCCAAAATGCAAGATTCTCAACTCTATTGCTAAAAATTATCATTCGCTCAATTTCACTATCCTTAAAAAATTTTATAGGCAAATGCTTAAGATTTATAATAGAGCGCAAAAGGGCAAAAATTATCTCAGCCTTATCTGCTAATGCTCCCTTTCCCTCATCTCCACAAGCTAAAAGCGCGATTTTTGGCTCGATTATTTGCACGCCCAAATTGCGAAGTGTAGCAAGATTTGCTTGTGTTTGTGTGGCGTTTAGCATAGTGGTATTCATTGCGGGGGCGAGGATTTTTTCAGCATTGCAGGCTAAGAGCGTGCAAGTGCTTATATCATCAGCAATTCCTTGCGCAAATTTAGCGATAGTATTCGCCGTAGCAGGCGCGATTAAGACGACTTGTGCCCATTTAGCATAAGTGATATGATTTGGTGCTTTTTTGCCACTCCAACTTTGAGAATCTTCGCACAAGACAGCATTTTTACTCAACGCCTCAAAAAGCAACGGATTGATAAACTTTGTGCTCTCTTTGCTCATCACCACGCGGATTTTCGCGCCTAATTTATGCAGTGTGCTTATAATATCAAGGGTTTTATACACCGCCACAGATGCACTCACAACCACCAAAATTTTCCTTTTAGCAAAAAGCGGGCGTAAAAAATCAAATTCGCTCATTTATTTTCCTTACTCTCAATGTTAATGCGTGGCAATGCTTTCAAGCGTTATTCCTTAATATTTATTTCTCTAAGATTCTAGGAAGTGTGATTCCCCTTTGTCCTTGATATTTACCACCTCTATCTTTGTAGCTTACCTCGCACATTTCATCACCTTGAAAAAACAGCACTTGAGCGATACCCTCATTTGCATAGATTTTGGCGGGCAGTGGCGTGGTGTTGCTAATCTCAATGGTGATATGCCCCTCAAATTCTGGCTCAAAAGGCGTAACATTTACAATGATTCCACACCGCGCATAAGTGCTTTTGCCTAGACAGATTGCGAGCGTATCGCGTGGCATTTTAAAATACTCCACCGTGTGTGCGAGCGCAAAGGAGTTTGGCGGGACTATGCAAAATCCGTCCTTTGCTTCTTTGGTGATGACATTATTTTCGTGGAAATTTTTGGGATCTACCACCATAGAATCCACATTGCTAAATATCATAAACTTGCTTCCCACGCGAATATCATAGCCATAGCTTGAGAGCCCAAAAGATACGATATTTTTGCCTACTTGCTTTTCACAAAATGGCTGTATCATATCGTGCTCTAGGCTCATTTGTCGTATCCAAGAATCGCTCTTTAACCCCATTTTGCACTCCTTAAAAATTTTATGTCTTTTGTAGAGAAAATGTGGTATTATAGCAAGTTTATTTTTATTAGCACACCTAAGGTGTGTAATCTCACAAAAAAGGCGGAAGATGAACTTAGCAGAAATTAAAAAACTAATGGAATTTTTCGATGAGCGCGACATCGCCAAACTTAGCGTGAAAAATGGCGACTTTGAGTTAAAAATTGAAAAATATGCTACACCAAGTGCTAGCACACAAGTAAGCATTCCAAGTGCTCCTATAACCCCTCAAGTCCAAGAGCCCACCCAAAACACAGAATCTAGCAAAGCAACACCTGCACAAAGTAGCTCAAGTGGCGATTTTATCACTTCACCAATGGTTGGCACATTTTACCGATGCCCAAGTCCGGGTGCTTCGCCCTATATCAATGTGGGCGATACGGTCAAAAAGGGGCAGACTATCGGCATTATTGAAGCGATGAAAATAATGAATGAAATCGAAGCAGAATGTGATTGCAAGATTCTCTCTATCGAGGTTGATGACGCTACGCCTGTCGAGTTTAGCACCAATCTTGTAAAAATCCAAAAACTCTAAAAGTAGCCCTCTATGAAGTCTAAAAAAATACAGCGAATCCTTATCGCCAATCGCGGTGAAATTGCGCTTCGTGCTATCCGCACGATTCAAGAAATGGGCAAGCAGGCTATTGCGATTTACTCTACTGCGGATAAAGACACGCATTACCTTGACATAGCCGATGCCAAAGTCTGCGTAGGAGCGGAGAAGTCCTCTCAAAGCTATCTTAATATCCCCGCTATTATGAGTGCGGCAGAGCTCTTTGAGGCTGATGCGATTTTCCCGGGATATGGATTTTTAAGCGAGAATCAAAACTTTGTAGAAGTCTGTGCGCACCATAATATCGAGTTTATCGGTCCTAGCAGTGAAGTAATGGTGCTAATGAGCGACAAATCTAAAGCAAAAGATGTGATGAAAGAAGCAGGCGTGCCCGTGATAATGGGAAGTGATGGCGCGCTCAAAGATGCTAATGAAGCTCAAAAAGTAGCGAAAGAAATCGGCTACCCTGTAATCCTAAAAGCCGCAGCAGGTGGTGGAGGGCGAGGAATGCGCGTGGTAGAAAAGCCCGAACTTCTAAAAAATCTCTATCTAGCCGCTGAGAGTGAAGCTCTAAGCGCATTTGGCGATGGGACGATTTATATGGAGAAGTTTATCCGCTCGCCTAAGCATATTGAAGTGCAGATTCTCGCGGATAAGCACGGCAATGTCCTCCACATAGGCGAGCGCGACTGCTCTGCGCAAAGACGCCAGCAAAAGCTCATCGAAGAAGCTCCCGCTGTGGTGCTAAAGCCAGAAGTGCGTCAAAGACTGCTTGATACCGCAGTCAAAGCAGCCAAGCATATCGGCTATGTGGGAGCGGGGACATTTGAGTTTTTGCTTGATGCGAATTATGAGGATTTTTACTATTGCAGTACGCTTGTCACCATCACCGCCGATACGCTTGAGAATCTGGAATGGCGTATCTCCGAGG
>CAKVEH010000116.1 GCA_934728205.1 uncultured Helicobacteraceae bacterium | reverse complement strand
GATGAGAGCTTCGCTAATGTGAATGTCAATATTTTCACACGCTTTAAGCACCCCCTTGCCTAAGAATCGATTTTTATCGCCATCGCGTAATTCTACGGCTTCTTTTTTTCCTGTGCTTGCACCACTTGGCACGATTGCGCTTTGCTTTGTGCCATCACTTAGCATCACTGTTGCTTTAATCGTTGGATTCCCTCGAGAATCTAACACCTCTTGTGAGTAAATCTTGCTAATTAGTATCATCTTAATGCTCCTTAAATTTTATGAATCTTGTGGCTCATCTGGGAGTGGTAAAATTTCATCTTTTGAGCCAATTTGTTCTCTAATCTTAGCGATAATTTCATCGGCGACTTTTGGATTTTCTTTGAGAAACACTTTGGCGTTTTCTCTTCCTTGCCCGAGCTTCATATCACCATAAGAGAGCCACGCACCGCTTTTATCAACAATATCAAGCTTGATTCCATAATCGATAATCTCTCCTTCTTTGCTAATGCCCTCGCCAAACATAATGTCAAACTCAGCCTCTCTAAATGGTGGAGAAACTTTGTTTTTCACAACCTTTGCTTTGGCGCGGTTGCCGATGTTTTGTTCGTTTTGCTTTAAGGTGGCGATACGGCGAATGTCGATTCTCACGCTTGCATAGAATTTCAACGCATTTCCACCTGTGGTGGTTTCTGGGCTACCATAGCCCATAGTGCCGATTTTCATACGAATTTGGTTGATAAAGATAAGCGTGGCATTCATCTTGTGTAGCACACCCGTGATTTTACGCAGTGCGTGGCTCATAAGTCGTGCTTGCAATCCCACGTGCTGGTCGCCCATATCGCCATCGATTTCTGCTCGAGGCGTGAGGGCTGCTACGGAGTCGATGACGATTAAATCCACTGCTCCACTGCGCGTAAGTGTCTCTAAGATTTCAAGTGCTTGTTCGCCGTTGTCTGGTTGAGATACGAGGAGATTCTCAATATCTACGCCAAGTCTTTTGGCGTAATACACATCTAATGCGTGCTCCGCATCAATAAAGGCTGCCACGCCACCATTTTTTTGGCATTCTGCGACTACTTGGAGTGCGAGCGTTGTTTTTCCGCTGGATTCTGGTCCATAAATTTCTACGATACGCCCTTTAGGAATCCCGCCAATGCCTAATGCCATATCAAGCCCCAATGAGCCTGTGGATATAGCATCAATTTTTTCTACTTGTTTATCGCCTAATCGCACGAGCGCGCCTTTGCCAAATGACTTATCAATTTGCTTTAAGGCAAGCTCTATGGCTTTTTGTCGTTTTTCATCTATCGCCATTGTTATTCCTTTGTGTAATTTTGCAATATGTAATTTCGTAAGTTTTTTAGAATGTTTAAGGATTGTATCTTATAGTTTTTAATACTTTGCTTAAAAGTTTTAGTATTTTTTAGCTAGAATCCAAATTTAACCACATTATTTAAATTTTAAGGACTCTTATGACTGCTTCATCTCATCTATGCCTGCATAAAAAGCGCAATCTTAGTGTAGCGCATAGCCCTGATGCTGATGATATTTTTATGTATTATGCTATTGCGTTTGGGTGGGTGGGCGCACGAGAATCAAGCACTTTAAAAGATGATATTAGTGATATATGCTTTCATTCCACCGCACAAGATATTCAAACGCTTAATGAAGCGACATTGCGCGGTGAGTTTGACATTAGCGCGATTTCATTTGCGTTGTATCCGCTTGTGTGTGATGATTACGCGCTTTTGCGGACGGGAGTTAGCTTTGGCGAGGGCTATGGACCAAAGCTCATTAAGAAAAAGGGCACGCATTTGCGAAAGAATTTCAAAGTCGCGCTAAGCGGAGCACACACCACTAATGCAATGCTTTTTAAAATCGCTTATCCAGAATCAAAAATAGTGTATAAAAATTTTTTAGACATTGAGAGTGCGGTGTTAAGCGGGGAAGTCGATGCGGGGGTGCTTATCCACGAAAGCATTTTGGAGTTTAGTGAGAATCTTTGTGTAGAAGCTGAAATATGGGATATTTGGAGTGATTTAAACAAACACAATCTTCCATTGCCATTAGGTGGTATGGCGATTAGACGCTCTTTACCACTTAGTGTCGCACTTCTTAGTGAGGAGATTCTCACAAAGGCAGTCAAAGTCGCAGTGAGTAATAAAGAGATTCTGTGTAGAATGCTTTTAGAGCGCAATCTCATTCGCGTGGATAGCGCGAAGTTGCAAACTTATCTTAATTTATACGCTAACGCACATTCTATCACGCTTAGCGAAGAGCAGATTCGTGCGATTGATGTGCTTTTTGAGTTGGGGGTTGAGAGTGGATTTTTCCCTAAACTTCTAAGCGCGAGTGAATATATGCTCCCAAAAGAATATTTAGAAGCGCGCTTTGGCTAAGTTATCGCAAGTAGGAATCTAAAGATAAAGGTGGGTTAATGAACTCGAAGTTTTTGTATAATCTTAAAGGCATCGCGCTTTTTGCTACTCCAAGATTTTTTAGTCAGCCTTTTTTAGAATCTACACTCACACACCTTTTGCATAGCCTTGATGACAAAGAGTTAGAGCATATAAAAATGCGTTTAAACTACTACTACAATGGGAGTTTGCCATTTGTTGTTAGCCCCCGTCCTTCAAGCCTTTCATTATCAAACTCACATAATGAAGAAATGGAGCGACTATCCATTGTCGCGCCGAAATTTGTGAGGTTAGGGGAGTTGTATAGATTTCGTGCGCCAAGCGCATATCGCTATGACACTAATGAATATGCGCGCTATTTCCCGCGTGATTTTGGTATATATGCGGGCTTTGGCGATGTGAATTATTATTTTAACGCTCCTAGCATTACTAAATCGCGTCCCATTCTTAAAGACAATGCAAACTCAATACTTTTTAAACTCGATAAAAACCGCCATTTTTACTTCCCTCGCGATAGGATAAGGTTTGAGGATAAAAGGGATATGTTGTTTTGGCGTGGTGGCGTGTATCAAAGTAACCGCGCGGAGTTTTTTACGCGCTTTTTTACCCACCCGCTTTGTGATATTGGGCATACAGGCTCTAAGCATTGCTCCCAGCAATGGGCGAAGCCAAAAATTAGTGTGAGTGCGCATTTTCCGTATAAATTCTTACTCTCTCTAGAGGGCAATGATGTAGCAAGCAATCTTAAGTGGATTATGCACTCAAACTCGCTTTGCTTCTCACTTAAGCCAAAGTATGAGACTTGGTTTATGGAGGGCTTGCTAAAGGCAGATTATCATTACGCGTGCATTAAAGATGATTTTAGGGATGTGGAGGAAAAAATTGAGTTTTTCACACGCCACCCAAATGATGCCAAAGAAATAATCCATAACGCACAGGAATTTTGTATGCAGTTTTTAGATTCTAAAATAGAGGATTTGCTGTGCTTTTTAGTGCTACGGAAGTATTTTACTCTAAGCAGACAAATGCGCGCCAGCAAGCAAGAATTAGAGCTTTTTGGAATCTAAGTTGAAATTTTTTAATTTAGATTCTTAGATTTTCCCTCTACCGAGAATCTTTAAGCATTCTTTGACAATGTCGCTTACTTCTAGGTTTTGTATTTGCGGGATTTGTGTGAAAGTTTTCGTAATATCTGTGTTTTTAAAGCCAAGCGATTCTAATGCGTTTATTGCTTCATCTAGCCCACTTGAGAGTGAAGTCCCGCCTTGCGTGTGCGTGATAATCTCGCTAAAAAACCCAGCGAGTTCGACCATTATTTTGCCTGCACCCTTTGCGCCGATACCGGGCACGCGCTGAAGTGCGCTAATGTCTTTGTTTTGGATAATGTTTGCGAAGTTGCTTGGCGTGTAAGTGCTAAGGATTGCGAGCGCGACTTTGGGACCTACACCGTTAATTTTGATTAGTCGCTCAAAAGTAATTTTTTCAATCTCCTCGTAGAATCCAAAGAGCAAATGCGCATCTTCACGCACGATTTGCATACAAAAGAGCTTAATTTTTTGCCCTTTACTCTGTTTAAGATTCTCATTTGTATGCAGAGAAATTCCCATACCATAAATCACTCCATTGACATTAAGCTCCACAAAAGTGGGCGAAAGTCGCTCGATAATCCCCTCTAATCCTACTATCATCACTACTCCTTAAGGTAATTTAGTAGCGATATTTTACATTAAATTTCTGTGAGTTGGGCTTGAATCGCTATCGTGGCTTTTAGGATTTTTGCGACATTTAGGATATGCGTGAAGTCGGCTTGTGAAAGCGTGATTGCGCCAT
>CAKVEH010000115.1 GCA_934728205.1 uncultured Helicobacteraceae bacterium | reverse complement strand
CCCTCACCTCCTGTAACGACTTTGCTATCAATACTTTGAATACTTTTTGAGCGCGAAGAATCAGAATCGCTATTTTGTTGCTCCTTGCCCCCTGTGCTCTGAGTCTGTGTGTCGTTTGTATAAAATGGCGCGCTTTTATACCCACAAGCACCTAAAAATATTGCCAAGTATGCTATCATTACCAAATGAAAAATTCTCAACATATCATATCCTTATTAAAATTACAAAAGTCCTACGCACCACTGCGCATAAAAGACGAAATCAATCTCTTTAAGGCGGCATATCTCACACCAGCGTTAAAAGAGCGCATCGCATATATTTATCACAAGGAACGCACGATTTTTTTTGCCGTTACACACCCAAGCCTATGCCAAGAGATAAACTACATCGGCAAACAACTCTTACAAAACATAAAGGACAATCCACAAAAATTTCCTACGCTATGCAAGATGGATTCCATAAAAGCATATATTCCTAGAAATTTCACACAAAATCGCATACACACTTCTATACCACATCAAAATGCCACCAAGATTCCATACAACGAATACGCCAAAGGCGATTTTATTAACCATTGCGAGCAGGACTGCGCTCTTTTTGATACATTTGAACGCATTAGACTTCTTATTAAAAATCATCACAAAAACACCAAAATTCCATAATTTTATATTATAATGCCCTCTTGCTTTAGCTAACTTTAAGGAAAGGTTATATACAATCCACTTTTTCTTGCAAGAACTTCAACATAGCCAGCAAAGCTTTTAAGTTTTTCAAAACGCAACTCCAAAATTAAGGAATAATTATGGCAGAGACAAAAACTCGCACACATACGCCTGTTGAGGGTTATAAAATCGAAGATTTAAAAGGCAAAACACTCCCCAAACTTATCGACATTGCCACAAGTCTTGGTGTAGAGAATCCACAAGAATTTTTACGCCAAGATTTGATTTTTGAGATTCTAAAAACACGGGTTTCGCAAGGCGGATACATTCTTTTTGAGGGCGTGCTAGAAATTATGTCAGAAGGGCACGGATTTTTACGCTCATCAGATAAGAGTTTTAGCAATAGCCAAAACGACACTTATGTGTCTCAAAGTCAAATCCGCCGCTTTGCATTGAGGAATGGAGACATTGTGATGGGACAAGTGCGCCCACCAAAAGACCAAGAACGATATTACGCATTATTGAAAATCGAAGCGGTAAATTTCATCTCGCTTGATGAAATTAAAAACCGCCCACTTTTTGACAATCTCACACCACTTTTTCCCATTGAGCAACTTAAACTCGAATATCAATCACAGGGTATCACAGGGCGAATGCTTGATTTATTTAGCCCCATTGGCAAGGGACAACGCGCACTTATAGTCGCCCCTCCACGCACGGGAAAAACCGAGTTAATGAAAGAACTTGCTCACGGAATTGCGCAAAATCACCCAGATGTCGAGCTAATGGTGCTTCTTGTCGATGAGCGACCAGAGGAAGTAACAGATATGGAGCGCAGTGTAAAGGGGCAGGTATTTAGCTCGACCTTTGACCTCCCAGCGACAAACCACATTCGCGTAGCTGAGCTTGTCATAGAAGGAGCAAAGCGACAAGTTGATATGGGTAAAGATGTCGTTATCTTGCTAGATTCTATCACACGGTTAGCACGCGCATATAATGCCGCAACCCCATCAAGTGGTAAGGTGCTAAGTGGTGGTGTTGATGCCAATGCCTTGCATAAGCCTAAGCGATTTTTTGGTGCGGCGCGTAATATCGAGCAGGGCGGAAGTTTGACTATTATCGCCACAGCACTTATCGAAACAGGAAGCAGAATGGACGAAGTGATTTTTGAGGAGTTTAAGGGCACAGGCAATAGTGAAATTGTGCTTGCACGCGCTATCGCTGAACGCAGAATCTACCCAGCTTTTGATATTTTAAAAAGTGGGACACGAAAAGATGAACTTTTGCTTGGCAAGGATAATTTAAGCAAAGTTTGGGCGTTGCGCAATGTAATGCACTCAATGGACGATGTGGAAGCATTGAGTTTTATTTATTCTAAAATGAAGCAAACCAAAGACAACCAAGAATTTCTAAGTGCAATGAACTCACAAGAGTAACGCAGAGTGTAAAAATGAAAATTGGGGTTTTTGATAGCGGTATTGGTGGTTTAAGCGTGCTAAAAAGCCTACTTGAGGCAAGGCTCTTTGAATCTGTTATCTATTATGGCGATACTGCACGCGTGCCTTATGGGACTAAAGACAGACAAACTATCATTCGATTTTCGCTTCAAGCCTTAGAGTTTTTTTCCTCACATAATGTCGATATGCTTATTGTCGCGTGCAACACAGCGAGCGCGTATGCGCTAGATTCTCTTAAAGCAAGTGCAAACTTCCCTGTCGTGGGAGTGATAACACCCGGTGTCATTGCCACACAAAACAAACTTAAATCAAAAGATTCTCAAATCCTTGTCATTGGCACAAAAGCCACCATTCGCTCAAATCTCTATGAGAAAAAACTTAAACAAAAAGGATTTAACAATATAAAAAGTCTTGCCACAGGACTTTTTGTGCCATTTGTCGAAGAGGGAATCTTTAGCGGTGAGCCTCTGCTTGCACTCTTTAAGCATTATTTTGCTAACATTCAAAGCCCAGAAGCATTGATTTTGGGTTGCACGCATTTTCCACTTATCGCACAGAGTTTGCAAGAATTTTTTGGAAATCAAACACTTCTTATCCATAGTGGAGAAGCGATTGTGGAATATATCCAAGACACTTATAATCTACAATCAAACAAGATTCTAAAATCCCTTAGCTTCCACGCTAGTGATGATGTGGGTGCGCTTAAGGCAAGTGCAAAAATGTGGCTTGGTAAAGATTATTTATCAAACTAGCATAATTTCAACCAAATTTACAATTTGTATGCTTTTAGCCATTACAATAACAAAAGATTTTTAGGAGTAACGATGAATAGAGCTTTTCTTATTTTTTACACTATACTATTTAGCCTTTTTACTGCTTGCACAGATATTGAACGATTGCGTCTTAATGTAAATCTAAAAGATAAAGATTGGGTGGTGCTTGGCGTAGAATCTAAACAAAAATTCACCCAAGCTGTCGAGGGAGCGACTTTGGTTTTTGACATTGAGCAAAGGCGAGTTTTAGGTAATACGGGGTGTAACAGCTACACAGCGAATTTTGAAACCAAGCAGTATATCATTACTATTAGCAACCATTCAGCCATTAGAAAAATTTGCGATAGACAAAGTGCTATGGTGTTTGAATTTGAGTTTTTACGCACTATTGAGGGAAAATTTGAATTGATAAGCCTTGATAAATACAAACAACGCGAACTAAACTACAAAGCACCAGAAGTAGATTATGGGAATCTCCCTAAGAATACAATGGTGCTTATGGGTAAAAATGCTGCGTATTTTTTACACAGCAAGTGATAATGGCTAAAGAGCAAACAATACAAACTTGCAAAACACAATCTAGTGGTGTTTTTGAGATTAAAGGCTCAAAATTTTTAAGTTTCCTTTTTCCCATTGCAGAATTTAAGCACTCCTTAGCACTCCTTAGAGATTCCCACCCAAAGGCTGTGCATTTTGTAAATGCAACACGATTTTATGATATACAAAACACCTACCAACTCACAGAATCTTTTAGTGATGATGGTGAGCCAAAAGGAAGCAGTGGAATGCCAATCCTTAATGTCTTGCGTGGAGAAAATCTCATTGATATAGGTTGTGTAGTGGTGCGCTATTTTGGTGGGATTAAACTTGGTGTGGGTGGTCTTGTGCGTGCTTATACACAAAGTGTGCAAGAATGTATCAAAAATGCCACGCTTATTCCTTACCTCAAACAAGAAAGTTTGGAGATGCAAATCCCATATAATGCCGTATCAAAAGCACAATACCACGCGCAAAAACTTGGCATTACGCTTCACAAAGAATTTACAGATAAAGATATAAAAATTTTTTGTCTTGGCGATAAAAATTCGTTAGAAATATTTAAAAATTCGTTATAATCGCTTTTTATAAAATGCAATAAGGATTTGGTATGGAATTTTTAGGGCAATATTACCTGTGGATTAAGGCGACTCACATTATCGCACTTACCTCGTGGATGGCTATGCTTTTTTACCTCCCTAGACTTTTTGTTTATCACGCACAAAATGCCGATAACAAAGATTTTATTACTATTGTTAAGCTCCAAGAAATACGATTATATAAATACATTGGAATGCCCGCATTTGATCTTACTCTTATCAGTGGATTGGCACTT